>JALZVD010000265.1 GCA_023300205.1 Akkermansiaceae bacterium
AAGGGTGTTGATGAGTAGTTCGAACTGGTTGTCTAGATCTGCTTCTATTTCTTCTGGGAAGGCTGCGTCTAGTAATGTGAGGTTGTCTAGATCTTGCTCGACGAGTTCTTCTGCCCAGCGGATGATGGTGTCTGCAGGTGCTTGGTCTGGGTAGCGTTCTGCGACGAGTGAGAAGATGTCTTTGCGATTATGGGTGTTCATTAAGAGCGCGAGGAAGAAGCGGTGCTCTGGGTGCTCAATGTGGTAGCGCAGCTGGGTGATGTATTCTCTGCGAAGTGATTCTTTTAGGGTGGCGGCGATGCCCTTGGCGAGTGTTCCGTGTTTGGTCTCGAAGCTAGATAGAATGGATTCCCATGCTTCTAGTTCTATGAGGCGAGGCATGGTGTGGTAGAGGATGGTGAAGCCTGATTCGAAGTCCAAGTCTTGTATCATTTCTGCTACGCGCGATGTGTAGTCGTTGGTGTTGATACGGTCTAAGACATCGAGGAGTTGAGAGCGTCTATCCGTGAGGGGGTCTTCATGAAGTGGATCTATGGCAATGTGGGGAGGGAGGTAGTTAAATTGAGGGCTGGAACCTTGGTCATGATGGGTGCGAACGACGATGGTTACGGATGGTGATTCTAGGTGGAAGAGTGAGTGGATGCATTTGTTTCCAGAGGTGATGGGGACTGTGGTGCCGGCATCTAACAGGTCAATTTGTTTTAAGGAGAGGTCACCAGTGCTAAGGTTTGGAGAGATTGACTGCGGGTTTAAAAACTCGAACTCGGAGTGGACGCTTGAGCCGTGCATGACGTGGAATGCTCCGGAGAATCCGTGTTGGTGAATCTTAGTGGTGCCTTCCATCCAGAATAGGATTTGGATGTAGAAGTGTTCACTGTTGAATGCGATGAGTTCTGGTTGACCGAATCCGGAGTGGCCTTGGGGTGGCTGGTTATTGTTAGAGAGGAATTCGTGAATTAGTTCTTCAAGATCAATGTGAGCGGATGGGGGGGATTTCTCTAGGGCTGCTTTTGTGAGTTCAGGGAATGCGGCTAGGGAGAGGTCATGCTTTTGCCATTGTTCTAGAATTATTTGGCCGAGTTGTTCAAAGTATGGGTTCATGAGGGCTTGATGGTAAGGGGGTGATTAGTGAGGCACAACTATTATGTAGTATGCTGTTCTATAACTTACGAAATGATCCAGGGTTTTTTCCGGTGAGGCGCTTGACGAAGTTTGATAGGCCAGCGGCGTCTGAGAAGCCAGCTTGGGCGGAGATGCTTTCTATTGATGAGGATTTTTCTTGGAGTAATTTTATGATGGTTTTGACTCGAGATTTTCTGATGGCTGTGGCTGGGCTTTCTGAGTTGCATCCAGCGAATGCTCTTTCGAGGCTTCTGCGTGAGACTCCACATGCTTTTGCGAGCTCGGTAACTTTCATGTTACAGAGAGGTCTTGAGCTGATGTAGTCGAGTGCTTTCCGGTAGATGAGTTGGAGGTTATCTACTTTTTGGCTTGATTGTCTCACGATGTAGCTGGCTTGGCTGTTTGGTGGTGTGGTTTGAGTGTCTATGAGTCCTAGCATTTTTCCTAATTGAATTATGGCGGCACTTCCTGTGTCAGCGGCTTTAAGGTCGATACTGGATAGTGATATTGTGTTTGATTCACACATGAGCCTGTCATTGTCTACACCGATGACAGCGACGTCTTCAGGAACTCGTAGTCCTAGGACTTGGCATGCTAGGAGGACGTCTAAGCCGGATTTGTCATTACATGCTAGGATGCCGCAGGGTTTAGGTATATCTTTGAGCCATTTGGCAATTTCTTCTACAGCGGTCCAACTTTGTTGGTCTTTTTTGCTGAGAGATAGGATGGCGTTATTTACACCGTGGGATTCAGCGTAGGTTTGGAAGAAGTTTCTTCTGGCTTCTGACCACATGACGCCTTTCCAGTGGATGAATCCCCAGTAGTTAAGGTTGAGCAGGCTGAATGCTTCACCTGCCAGTTTGCCGATCATTTCATCATCTGGGTGTGGGCCGTTGATGTATTCAGCCGATTCATTTTCACCTGCACGGATGAAGACGCATGGGTATGAGCTGGCTGATATAAATGTTGCTGTTTCTTTAGAGAGACCACGAGCGATGATGCCATGGATACTGTGCATCTTTAGACAGTCTTTGAGGTCTTCTATGGAGCATTGTAAGGGTAGGCTCCAGAAGTTCCAATCACATCCTGCAGGCCTCATTGATAGGATGCCACGGAAGATTTCTCGTGAGAAAAATCCTTCACTTGCTCCTAAGTAGAGGATGTTCGGTTTTTGCTGATTGATCATTTGGCGCAAATTATAAAGTGACTGTTCGTTAGTCAATATTGATTTATCCTAAAAAATAGAACAATATGCTTTTATGCAGACAATTTATGTATCGGAAATATCCTATAACAAAGCTAAGGAGACCTTTCTGAAGGTGGCAGGGGATACAGGGTATACTTTTGAGGCAGTGAATGAGGAGGAGCCTCATTTAGCGAGAGCTATTGAGGAAAATGGGATAAAAGCGTTTATTGCGGATATCTATCCATACGAGAATGAACTTTATAGCGCGCTACCTGCTGGCGGAGTGATCGCACGTTATGGTGTGGGTCATGATAGTATTGATAAGGAGAAGGCTTCAGCTGAGGGGATCCATGTGGCTAATACGCCTGGGGTCTTAGATAATGCGGTGGCTGAGCATGCTTGTTGGATGATAGGTGGGTTTTCACGACATCTCCATACGGCTCATCCTGCTACTGTGGCTGGTAACTGGGCTCCTGAGGGAGGAGTGGAGCTACGTGGTCGGAAGGTTGCGATTCTTGGGTTTGGTAGAATAGGTCAGAATCTTTGTCGTAAATTGAAATTTGGTTTTGGTATGCATGTGACGGGTGTTGATATTGTGGATGAAAGTGTCTTTGGAGATCAGAAGATAGAGATAGGATATGCTGATTATACGACTGATCGGAATGCAGCGATTGGAGATGCTGATTATGTGGTTTTATTGATGGCAGTTGTTCCAGAGACGAAACATATTGCGAATGCTGAATTCTTTAAACAGATGAAGGCAAGTGGTGTTTTGGTGAATTCAGCGCGAGGCGCATTAGTAAAAGAGAATGATCTTTATGATGCCTTGAAGAGTGGTGAGATAGCGGGAGCTGCGCTTGATGTATTTGAGATGGAGCCTTATCAACCACAGGATGCTGAAAAGGATCTTCGGACTTTGAATAATATTCTAGTCACTCCTCATGTTGGGTCTAATACTGCCGAATCTAATGCAGCGATGGCTGCTACTGCTGCGCAAAATGTGATTACTATTTTGGAGAATGGGCCAGAGGCTTGTTCTCATATTGTGAATGGATAAGTAAAAAGTTCTATGAATAAGAATATTATTATTATGGGGGTTAGTGGCTGTGGGAAATCAACAGTTGGTGGGCTTCTTGCTGCCGAACTGGGGGCGTCATTTTTTGATGGTGATGATTATCATCCTGCATCGAACATTGATAAAATGGCGAGTGGGGTGGCGCTTAGTGATGAGGATAGGAGACCGTGGTTAGATAAGTTAGTTCGTGTGATGCGAGATGTTGATTCTAGTTCCGTGATGGCTTGCTCGGCTCTAAAGAAGGCTTACCGGGATACATTACGTAGAGCTGGTAATGTATTACTTGTGTATCTTCATGGTAGTCAGGAGGTCTTGCTGGAACGTCTAACTGTGCGCTCTAATACGAGTGATCATTTTATGTCTGCATCGATGCTGGATAGTCAGTTGGCTACTTTAGAGGAGCCTACTGATGAAGCTGAGGTGCTCACGGTTTCTATCGATCAATCTCCAGAAGAAATCATTTCAATTATTATTCAGTCTCTGTCATAAAAGATGAACATTGTATGTAAAGAATCTCATAATAGATTAGTCTCTGCTGCGTATCAAGCGAGAGGTTATTTGGCTGATGAAGCGATGGCGGCGGCAGAAATGGCGGCGTCTGCAACTTGGCATGGAAATCAAACACATAATGCACTGAAGGCATTACATCTTGATGATTTGTTTGGATCGGTCACGGGTGGGTGTGTTCCGGGTGCTGAGATTGAGGTGTTGCCGTCTAGGTTCGAGGCGACTGAGGTGTGGAATTCAAACAAGAAGTTGGGGCAGGCTGTTGCAAGGCGTGCTTTTGATAGAGCGATTGAGTTGGCTGAGAAGTATGGCGTGGGGATTGTTTCTGTGGATAATGCGTTTCATTATCTATGGGGTGGAGGGTATGTGATAGAGGCTGCTAGGCGCGGATATATAGCTTATACAAATTGTACCTCAACGCTTGCAGAGGTGGTGCCCTTTATGGGGAAGACTCCTACGCTTGGAACGAATCCTCACAGCTGGGGATTTCCGACAATGGATGCGATTGGTTACCCTATTTGTATCGACTGGGCTACTTCGACAGTGGCGATGGGCAGAGTGCAGCAGCTGAAGAGAGAGGGTGGAACTTTACCTCCAAACGCGGCTGTGGATGTAGCGGGGGATGCTACTCAAGATCCAAACGAGGTTGCAGCATTACTTCCATTTGGAGCGCACAAGGGTTATGGTCTATCACTTATCAACGAGCTAACCGCTGCGTTTATTGGAGGGTCATTACCGATGCACCGTGGTCATCCTGTTCCCTCTGCGAAGGAGAAGAGTACGACTTCATTCTTTTTCCAGATCATTCATCCAGATGCGATTTCTGGTGGGAGCTTTGCGAATGATCGGAATCAGTCGGAGAATATTAAAGCGGTTATTGATAATATTTTAATGGAGGGGAATGAGGGGTCACTGCTTCCGGGACAGCTAGAGGCGCAGGCGGCTGAGCGTTCTGAAAAGGCTGGTGGGCTGTTGTATACTGATGCTGAGTTGGCTGAGCTTAACGAGATAGCGGCATCTATTGGACATGGGCCTTTAACGCTGATTGGAGAAACGATATGAATTACCTCCACGATGATGTTTTCTTAACGAGTGAGACGGCTCGGGAGCTTTACCATGAGACGGCTAAGGGGCTGCCGATCATTGATTTCCATACTCATTTACCTCAGGGTGAGATTATGGGGGATCATCGGTTTGAGAACTTGTGGGAGCTATGGCTGAAGTATGATCATTATAAGTGGCGGTTGATGCGAGGTTGTGGGGTTGATGAGCGTTTGATTAGTGGTGATGGGAGTCCGTGGGAGAAGTTTGAGGCGTTTGCTTCTGTGATGCCATTGGCTTTTGGGAACCCGGTTCATCACTGGGCTCACTTGGAGCTAAAGCGGGTTTTTGGGATTGATGAAATTTTGAATCAAGAGAATGCGGAGTCAATCTGGGAGAATGCGAATGAGCAGATTTCTGAGAAGAGTGAGTTGAGTGTGAAGGGATTACTGAAGAGCTTTAATGTGGAGTTGATTTGCACTACGGATATGGCTGATTCTGATTTGTCTACTCATGCTGAAATTAATGAGTCTGCTATTTCGACGAAAGTTTTCCCTACGTTTCGAGTTGATTTTACTGAGGGTTCAGGAGCTGAGTATGATTTAGAGGAGCTGAAAAAGCAGCATGATTATTTCCATGAGAATGGGTGTAGGCTTTCTGATCATGGTATGCCTTATATGCCTAATCCGAGTTCTGTGGCGTTTGGTGTGCTGAACCATATCGCTAAGTGGAATAAGGAAAAGGGGTGGACGATGCAGCTACATTTGGGGCCTCAACGAGGGGTGAATGAGGCGATGACTGCTGTTACTGGGAGAGACAGTGGTTTTGATACGATGGGTTCATGGCCGCAGACTGCGGCGCTGATTGATGGACTGAATGCGATACAGAATGACGGGAATCTAAGTAGGACGATCGTTTATAATCTGAACCCGAATGAGTCGGAGTCGATTTGCTGTGCGTTACAGAATTTCCAGAATAGTGAAGAGAGGGGGCTGTTGCAGTATGGGCCGGCGTGGTGGCATCTTGATCATGTACGAGGTATTCGTGAGCAGATGGATATTTTGACTTCACTTGGGGCGATAGGCACTTCACTGGGTATGCTTACTGATTCGAGGTCGTTCACTTCGTATGTGAGGCATGAGTATTACCGAAGGTTACTCTGCCAGTATATAGGTGATGCTGCTGAGGCGGGTGAGATGCCTAATGAACCGAAGGCACTGCATCAACTTATTGCAGATATCTGCTATTACAATCCGAAGAATTTTTTTAACTGGGCTGAGGTTTAATTTTTATAGGATGAACAAACGAATTATTTAATATGCATTATTTAGAAGAATTATTCACATTGGAAGGAAAGGTTGCTGTCGTGGTGGGAGGTACTGGTGAGCTTTGTAGTCATATGGCTGGAGGGTTAGCGAAGGCGGGAGCTACTGTGCTCCTCGTAGGTAGGAGCGCGGAGAAGGCTCAACGGCGGCTAGTGCAAATAGGAGGTGACTCACATTTTGTGGCTGCGGATATTAGCTCTAGAGATTCAGTTGAGCAGTTGTTAGATGATGTGCTGGCTAAGTTTGGTAGAGCAGATGTGCTGGTGAATGGAGCTGGGGTGAACTCGGCAACACCGGTGCTGGATATTACTACGGAGGAGTTTGAGTCTATTATTAATGTGAATTTGACTGCTACTCTGACAGCGTGTCAGGTTTTTGCTAAGTATTGGTTAGAGAATGATATGGAGGGCAGTGTTATTAACCTGGGGTCTATCTCAGGCTTGAATCCTCTTTCACGGGTATTTAGCTATTCTGCTTCTAAGGCGGCGGTGCATAATCTTAGTAAAAACTTAGCGAGAGAGTGGGCTAATCAGAAGATACGGGTTAATACGCTGGTTCCTGGTTTTTTCCCTGCTGAGCAAAATAAGAAGGTTCTGGATGAGTCACGTGTGGCGAGTATTATGAATCATACGCCGATGGATCGATTTGGGAGTCCGGATGAACTTATTGGTGCGACTCTTTTGTTAGCTTCTAATAATGCAGGAGGGTTTATCACAGGGCATGAACTTGTGGTGGATGGAGGATTTAATTCGATGAGCATTTAGCCTGGGTCTGTTGTTGTTCAAGGATGACTAGGTTAGGATGATGAAATCTAATAAAACGTAACTTTTAAACATATGAATATGGAATCACAGCTTGAAAAAGCACGAAATGGCGGTTTTCTAACGAAGCTAGGAATTTATGGGAGTATGTCTGGACCAGGCTGGGTGCAGGCGGCGGTGACATTGGGTGGAGGTTCGCTGGTGGGGGCTCTTTATCTGGGTGTTATTGGTGGGTATGAGTTTCTCTGGCTACAGCCTCTGGCGATGCTGTGTGGCATCATTATGTTAGCTGCTATTTCATATGTGACGTTGTCTTGTGATGAGCGTCCGTTCCGGGTGATGGAAAAGAAGGTTTCTCCTGTTCTAGCATGGGGGTGGTTGATCGCTACAGTGATTGCGGATACGGTTTTCTGTGCTGCTCAGTTTTCTTTGGGTCGAGGTGCGATTGAGGATAATTTAGGGTTTGCTCCTGGTCCTTATATGATCACAGGATCATTGTTCATTGTGGCTATGGCACTGATTTGTATCTCTCAGAAGAATACGAAGGCTGCGGGGTTTATTGATCATATTTTGAAGGTTCTTGTTGGGGTGATTGTGCTCTGTTTTATGGCGGTGGTGGTGACGCTTATTTCTAAGGGGGCGGTGCAGTGGAGCAGTTTGTTCTCTGGTTTAGTTCCTGATTTTACGGCGTTGTTTAGACCGACTGATCAGATAGCGGCGGCTATCGCTACTACGGGTGAGAATTCTGTTTATTGGACAGAGTATGTTACAGGTGAGCAACGTAGTAAGATTATTGCTGCTTTTGGAACGGCTGTTGGAATCAATATGACGTTCTTGCTCCCTTATTCACTAAAGAAGAAGGGTTGGGGTAAGCCGCATCGTGAGCTGTCACGGTATGATTTATTTTTAGGTCTTTTTGTTCCGTTTATTTTAGGGGCGTCTGCTCTAGTGATCGCATCAGCGGCTTCATTCCATGCTAAGCATGGTGATGTATTAGCGCTAGATGGTAAGCCGTTGCCTGGAATGGAAAATGCTTATTACAAGGTTGTGGATGCTAAACTTAAGGCTACGAATCCAGATTTCAAAACTCTCGATGATGGAGTAGTGACTGATCTAAGAGAGGGGCTTTTAATGGAAGAGAAGCAGCTTGCTGGGATGCTCTCTAACAGAGGGGCGAAGAGTTTGGCGGCGTCGTTAGAGCCGTTCTTAGGTAGGCATTCACAGACTATCTTTGGGATTGGTGTATTGGCTATGGCTGTTTCTACGTTGCTGGTTCATATGATGATGAATGGCTATGCGATAAGTGAGGCGTTTAATCAGGTAGGGAATGGTAAATACTTTATTATAGGTGCGGCAATGCCGGCTATTGCAGGATTTTTCTCGCCTTATTTGTGGAGTGGCGATGCTAAGGCTGCGTTGGCTATACCTGCATCGGTGATTGCGACGACGCTACTTCCTATTGCTTATCTAGGCTTTCTCTTGCTGATGAATTCTAGGTCTGCACTTGGTGATGAGCTTCCGAAGCGAAGAGGTCTGATCAATGCTCTGATGCTTGTATCTGGGGGTATTGCTACTTTTGCTTCGATCTGGGCATTGAATTCTAAGGGTGTTCCTGGGGTGATAGGAATGGTGGCGCTTGCTGCGTTGGCATTCATTGGGATTAGTGGATTTATGAGGCGGAATAAGGAGGCTTAAACATTTAACAGGAATCGAGAATATTATGAAATTTGGAATTGTAGGAACCGGAATGATAGCGAGCTTTCACGCGAAGGCTATTGAGGCAATGGAGGGAAGTGAACTGCATTCATGCTATGACCGAAGTGTGGAGCGAGCGCGTGAGTTTGCCGAGGAGAATGGGATTAAAGCGTTTGCTACTTTGGAAGAGTTTTTGGCTGATCCTGAGTTAGAGATTATTACTGTTGGGACTCCTTCAGGGACGCATATGGAGCCAGCTATGGCGGGTTTGAATGCGGGTAAGCATGTGATTTGTGAGAAGCCGCTTGAGGTGACTCCTGAGCGTATTGATCCGCTTATCGAGGCATCTGAGAAGAATGATGTTACTCTGGCTGCTATTTTGAACCGGAGATTTAATGAGTCTGTGGTGAAGCTGAAGGAGGCTTTTGATGGGGGGCGTTTCGGAACTGTGTCTTTGGTTGAGGCTTCTATTAAGTGGTATAGGGATCAGGCTTATTATGATTCTGCAGGGTGGCGTGGGACATGGGCGCTTGATGGTGGCGGGGCTTTGATGAATCAGTCTATTCATATTATCGATCAGTTGATTTATACGGTGGGGCCGGTGAAGCGGGTTTCTGCATCGATGGGTTTGTTGGCTCATGAGGATATTGAGGTGGAGGATACAGCGGTTGCTATTTTAGAATTTGAGAATGGAGCTAAGGGTGTGGTGCAGGGTTCTACGGCGTGTTGGTCATCTACTGGTCATCCTGCTGAAGTGAATATTTGCGGTAGTGAGGGGAGTGCCTTTTTAGCTGATGAGCATTTTAAGGTATGGGACTTTAAGTCTCCAGCAGCTGAGGATGATTATGTGCATGCTAACTTGATGGCTAGCGATGATGCGGTGGGGCTAGGAGCTAATGATCCGAATGCGATTAATTTCACTGGACACCAA
>JALZVD010000266.1 GCA_023300205.1 Akkermansiaceae bacterium
ATGGAGGACCAGGACACCGTCTTAGGGGTGATCCTAGGAGACGAAGCCCGAGCTTACCCATGGACCCTCATGGCAAACTACCATGCCGCTAATGACATCCTCGATAACCAGCCCATCATCGTGAACTTATGCGAGGCTTGTAATGGAGGAGCCGCCTTTCTCGCCACCATTCCCGGCACCATCATCGACATTCGACCCCGAGGTCTCAAAAATGGAACCTGGTATGGCACCGACTTCCAAACAGGGAGCCTCTGGTATCCCTTTATTGGCGAGGCCTTTGAAGGGCCACTCAAGGGAACGAAGCTCGTCCGCATCAGAGCCTACTTTTCCTCCTGGGAAGATTGGAAGAAAGAACACCCCGAGACCACCGTCGCCGTCTCGACCCATGAAATGCGCATGCGCCCGCACGGCCGAGCCAGCATGATGGCGGCTGACTCAACTTTCAATCCACAGTTCCTAAAAAAGATCACCGACCCCAAGCCCAACCCCATGCGGGCACTCATGCCAGGCCAGACTCTCGTTTTCGGGATGATCCCCCACAAAGACGCCTCACCTCAGGCCCTCACTCTGAATTCCCTGAGAAGGGCCCAATCACCTTTCCAATCCACTTTTGAGAACTCTCCCGTGCTCATCATGCACCAGAATGAATATGAAGTCGGAGCCTACAAGCGAGAGCTCGATGGTATCGAACTCACTCTCAACACGATCTCGAAAGACCCTCTCATCATGGTGGATCAACGAGGCAACCACTGGAACATCTGGGGAAAGACCATTTCGGGAAAAGATCACCCACGCGAACTTGAGTTGGTCGATGGCTACATCGCAAAATGGTATGAATGGATTGAAAACTTCCCAAAAACAGAAGTCATTGACCCAAAATAACGGGTGCAATTTTACGCACAAAATTAAGAGAGCCACACTCTTAAACCTTGTCATCCCAATGTTTAAAAAGCCATGATCCGCCCCTCCTTTTTGAACTTATCGCCATCCTTTGTTCGCATGACACCATTCCTTTTTTCATTCAAAAAAAACCTTCATCAAAGCCCTCTGTCAAAGAGAGTCACCCGCGCTCTTTTCGCCCTGAGCCTATTTTCTGGCTGCGCTATTCTTTCGAGCTGCGATCAAAGTAAGAAATCTTCCGAAAACACCGGAATCAACGAACCAGATCCGGTAGACGAGCCCGCAGCTGGTGACATTTTCGAAGAGCGCCAGAAACTCGATGAAACCATCTGGGTTGATGAAGTCGAAGCGCAAGAATATGAGACCGTCTTTGTCCAACTTTGGGACCGCATTCGGGACGGCCATGAATCCACCAAGGCCAGAGCAATCGCCGATTTCCCCTTCACAGGCGAACTCTCATTGGGCACCCCCGCCCCTGCCGAGAGCCTCGATCACGGAATCAGCCTCACTAAATTCCAAGAGAAACCCCAGCAGACTTATCACTCTGAAGAATGGAAAAAACTCGTCCGCTCCCTCCAAAAATCAGGCATTAGTATTATCCAGACCGAGTGGCATCACAGTCGTTTTGTTCCCGCAAAGGAAGGACAGGCTCCACGTTCGACAATCTCTTTCGCAATCCACGCCACCCAAGAAGAGACCGGGTCAAAATATGCCCTCAAAGGAGACCTAGAAGTGACGTGGAACCCCGGAGACCTGTCCCGAAAATCCCCCGTCGCAGACTCAATCCGCGTCACCGGACTCAGCCTCCAGCAGCGAAGCGGACCTGGAACATTCGAGGAGATTTTAGAAGCCCGACATAGCCGGGACGAGTGGATCTCAGCCTATCCTATTCTCACCTATGACCTCAATGCCGACGGACTCTCTGAGATCATTCTTCCACGCTGGAATCGCATCTACTGGAACCAAGGGGGGCGCAAATTTCGGCGAGGCTACTTTCTTGATGAACCCATTGAAATCTGGGAGACCGGAATTCTCTCGGACTTTGATGGCGATGGAAACACCGACTTCATCACCGTCGGAAAAGACGGTTCACCCTACTTTTACGCGGGAAATGAAAAAGGAAAATTCCCAGACAAACCAATCGCCTGTGCCCAAATCCACTTCGACATGCCCACCTCCATCACCGCCGGAGACGCCGATGGTGACGGTGATCTCGACCTCTGGATGACGCAGTATGAACTCTCTTTCAAAGATGGCCAGATGCCGACGCCCTACTACGATGCTAACGATGGATTTCCATCCTTCTACCTCGAGAACGATGGCTCCGGCTCCTTTACCGACATCACCGAATCCGCCGGACTCGCTCCCCTGAGGAATCGAAGGACTTACTCAGCATCCTTCATTGACCTCGATTCAGACGGCGATCTCGATCTCATCAACGTCTCTGACTACGCCGGACTCGATATCTACGAAAACGATGGTAAAGGTCACTTTGACCTCAACACCGAAGCCTACGTCGATGAGCGTCATTTCTTCGGAATGGGCCACACCTTTGGCGACTACAATGGTGACGGATTACTGGACTTCTACGTCATCGGCATGTCTTCCACCACTGCTCGCCGCCTCGACCGCCTGAATCTTGGGCGCGAAGACCGCCCAGACGTCCACCCCATGAGAGGTCCCATGGGCTACGGGAACCGCCTCTACTTTGGCACGAAGGAGAAGAAATTTATCGAGAAACCAGACGTCGCAAGCGCAGTCGCCCGGACCGGTTGGTCATGGGGGGCCACCTCTTTCGACTTCGATCTCGATGGAGATCAGGACATCTATGTTGCAAATGGCCACCGTAGCGGAAAGTCCTCAAAGGACTACTGCTCCACCTTCTGGCGACACGACATCTACACCGGAAACTCAAGCAAGAGCCCCCTTCTTCTCGAAGTCTTCCAATCCACCTTGGGAGACCTAAACAGCGATGAAATCTCATGGAATGGTTACGAAAAGAACGTTCTCTTCGTCAACAATCAGGAGAGATCTGAGCGCTTTAAAAACAGCTCTTTCATGTTCGGGGCCGCGCACTCCTACGATGCCCGCTGTGTGATCTCTGACGATCTCGATGCCGATGGCCGTCTCGACCTGATTCTCGCCGAATCTCAATGGAACGGCCGCGGTCACGAACTCATCATCCGCGCATTCGCCAACGAGATCAAAACAGACCAACCCCATAATTGGATCGCTATCCGCCTTCAAGAATCTCCCAGACCAGGTTACTCCCCGAATGGAGCCAAAGTCGCTATCACCGATGCATCGGGCCGCGTCCAAACTCGTTGGATCGTCAGCGGAGATTCATTTCTCGCTCAGCATGCGCCCGTCGCCCACTTCGGCTTAGGAACCGCAACCGGGATCAAATCAGTCGAAGTCACTTGGCCCAATGGTGTCATCGAGAAGCACGATGCGTCATCCGCCGTCAACACGACCCTGACCCTCAAAGGCGGCGCTGCTGGCCAATAGTCACTGTCTTGTAGACATCTCTCGATAGCGAAAGGCTCATAAATTTAGCTGACACCCACTCCAAAAATACGAGAAATGTCATTGACATGAGAAGGCTCGTGCAATTATATGCAATTTAATAGTGCGGATCGCTGCAACCATCCGGTTCGGAATTTGCTCTGATTCTGGTCGATAGATTTTAGTAAAAAAACGAGGACCTGTCGCTCCCATCAAGAGAATCAAAAAACAAAAGTAGAATATGAAACAAATCACAACAACATTCGCACTCATCGCAAGTGCCTCGCTCTCTCACGCAGCCTTCTTACTGGTCCCAAATGGTGACTTCGAAACCACTGGTGGTGCTGACTGGAATCAGACCCCTTCAGGCGGAACCGTAATCGATTACCCAGCCACCGGTGGAAATACCGGAGGTTATGGAAGAATCGATAATACTGCCGGTGCATGGGGTGGCGTTCTCGTCGCCGAAGGTGGCTCAGGAGCTAACCCAGCAGGTGGTGGTGGAATTCCTCTCGGTAATCTTAATCTCGTTGCTGGAAGTGCCTACGACTTCAGCTTGGATATGATCAGTTTGGGCGGAACCACAAACATCGGTGGCATAAAGATCGAGAGCTGGAGTGAAACTGGAATAATCTCTGACAGTGGAGACCGGGATTTCACGATCACTTCTAACTGGGATACCTACACGGCGAACTACACAATCGACGCGGCTGCGACCCGTGTTAAGGTCGTTCCTTTATATGCAGAGGGAGCCGCGGGAGGAAACATCGTTGGTTTTGATAATGTCGGAGTTGAAAACAATGTCCCAGAGCCTTCCAGTGCTCTTCTTGGGTTGAGCGCTCTTGCTCTCCTCGGCCTCCGTCGTCGTAAGTAATTTCGTCTCTCTGAGACAAAGCTTTCAAAGACCGCCCTTTCCCAGGCCGGTCTTTTTTCGTCTTTCCGATCATTCATCAAGCACCGAACGTCTTCACAGAGATTGCTTTTTTTCGCTTCCCTCTTCACTCTTTCCCCATCCTCGTTCATCTTCCGCGCATGGCTGATTCATCCATCGACGTGCGCTATGTCGCAAAGCTTGCC
>JALZVD010000267.1 GCA_023300205.1 Akkermansiaceae bacterium
GGCGGATCATCTGACCACAACGCAAACACCCCGCCAGGCTCTAACTGCTCCTTCATATCCCGCAGCCCCTCGGCCTCATAAAAACTAGCATGTCGCGGATTCAGCAAATGATCAGGCGAATGATCTATATCTAGTAAAATCGCATGGAATTTCTTCCCTGCCACACCTGAGTCAAACCCCACACCCCCATCAGAAATTGCACGTTTAAAGAAGTCCCCGTGCTCAAACCTACAACGAGCATCTCCACTCAGCCCAGCCCCCAAAGGAACTAAACCTTCCCTATGCCAGTCTATCACAGGCTGTAAATAATCCACAATGATCAACTCCCCCACAGAATCATGATCCAAAACCACCTTACCCGTATACCCTAATCCAAGACCACCCACCACAACCTTAAGCTCATCAATCTCAGGGAAAATTGTCTCCGTCGCAGCCAAACCCAAAGTCGAAAGCGCCTCTTCCACCACCGTAAACAACGAAGACATCAAAAAATCTGCCCCCAGCATAATTTCATAAACCTCCAAATTATCCAAAGTCATCATCCTCCTCTTTCGTAGCATCACCGGACCAAGTGGAGTTTCCTGATAATCAATTACTTTAAAACTAGGTTGCATCCCCCTATCTATAACCACAATTCACCAATAACCAATCACAACTTCATCCCCATTGACAATCTCACAACCATACTCCATGAGTATCTCATCCTCAATCATGTCATTCGTAGAAACATTCAACAAACTACCTGAACAAAAATCCGCCCTCCTACGGAAATTTGAAAGCCTCATTGCTCCTGCCAACAAAGAGCAACTCGAAGCCATGGCAAAACAAAGCCAAACCCTCACCCTGCAGAACTTTGGCAAAACCATGCGCCTATTCGCCCCTCTCTACGTCTCGAATGAATGCGTAAACAACTGTACCTACTGCGGCTTCTCCCGTGACAATGCCATCCTCCGCACCACACTCACCATCGACCAAGTCGTCACCGAAGCCCGCCATCTCCACGCCCTAGGATTCAGAAACATCCTCCTCGTCGCCGGAGAACACCCTAAGTTCGTCTCAGAAGGCTACCTTCAAGAATGCATAGACGCCATTAAATCCTTCATCCCCACCATCGCCATCGAAGTCGGACCCATGAAAGACCACCAGTATGGAGAACTCGTCAACCACGGCGCAGAAGGACTCATCGTTTACCAAGAAACCTACGTCCGTGACGCCTACGCCAAGCTACACACAGCAGGGCCAAAGAAAAATTTCGACTGGCGCCTAGAATGCCCAGAAAGAGCCTACGCAGGCGGCTTCCGTCGTATCGGCATCGGCGCCCTCTTCGGACTCGCACCATGGAGACAAGAAGCCATCGCACTCGCAGCCCACCTAGAATACCTCTACAAACACTGCTGGAAAGCATCATTCTCCGTCGCATTCCCACGCATGCGCCCCTACGCTGGTAATTACCAATACACCCCAAACCCAGACCTCTTCCTAAACGACAAATCACTCGTCCAGCTCATATCAGCATTCCGCATCTGCTTCCCCAAAGTCAACATCGTCCTCAGCACCCGAGAGCCAGCATCACTCCGTGACTCACTCATCCCACTCGGCATCACCCACATGTCAGCAGGCTCACAGACAGAACCAGGCGGCTACACCGGAGCCGGACACGATGACCTTCACCTCACCGTCAAAGGTAAACGCGTAGAACTCACAGCAGCAGAAATCAAACCCTGCCAAAAAGCCACCGAGCAATTCACCATCGACGACACCCGCTCCCCAGCCAGCATCGCCAAGCTACTCCAGACCCAAGGCTACGAACCCGTCTGGAAAGACTGGGATGAAGCCATCCTAAATCACTAAAACAGACAACGATGAAAATCATTCTCAACGGATCTACAAAAGAAGTCGCAGCCGACATCAACATACTACAACTCATAGAAACCATCGGCTTAGCAGACAAACCAGTCGTCATCGAACACAACAAAACCGCCATCTTCCCCAGAGACTACCCCAGCATCAACCTAACCGATAACGACCAACTAGAAATCATCAACATCGCAGCCGGTGGCTAACCACCTAAAACCTAGATATAATACATATACGTATCCTCATTCCCCATCATATCCTTTAAAGAAGTCTCCTTAAGAAGCATATCTAAATCCTTACTAAGCTTAACCCAAGTGCTAGCAACAGTCTCAGCAGACTCCCCCTCCTTCACCGTAACATCTGCCACCAACCCTGAACTCACCGCCTTCACTATTTCATACAAACTAATATCCTCTGGATTTTTTTCCATGAAATAACCTCCGTGCTTTCCCCTCTTACTCTGTATAATACCCTCAGAACGTAGACTATTCAGTATCTGAACAAGGAAATTCGATGACACATTCTCACGTTGTGCTATCTCTTCTAGCCTCAGTATGCTATCTGTATTCTTCGCAAGCTGCACTGCCGCCCTACAAGCATATTCTAATTTCTGGGAAATCTTCACTAGAACGAATCAATCATATCATGGATCACAACTCTAACTCCAATACCCACAAACTCTGTCATGCAACCAACATCGACACCAAGCAAAGCTGGCTATCCATCAAGCAACAAGCAACCATACTAGCACAAGCTGAGCCCCAACTTCAAGCCCTCCTCTCAGACGTCATCCTTAATCGCGAATGCCTAAACACCGCACTCGCAGCACGCCTCGCACGCAAGCTAGCCAGAGAAGACATGACCAGGGATGAACTCATGCCCCTCCTCCTAGAAATCTTCACCTCGGATGAAAGAATAACCGCCAGCGCAGTAGCTGACATGCAAGCCATCTTAGACCGTGACCCAGCCTGCCAGAACATGCTAGAACCCATGCTCTTCTTCAAAGGCTTCCTCGCCATCACCACCTACCGTATAGCACACCACCTCTGGCACCAAGACAGGCGAGCACTCGCCCTCTACTTCCAGAGCATCACCAGCGAGGTCTTCGGCGTAGACATCCACCCCGGCGCGCAAGTCGGCTGTGGCATCATGCTAGACCACGCCACAAGCGTCGTCATGGGTGAAACCGCCATCGTAGAAGACAACGTATCACTCCTCCACGAAGTCACCCTAGGCGGAACTGGCAAGCAAGAAGGCAACCGCCACCCAGTCGTTCGCTCAGGCGTCCTCATCGGAGCAGGTGCTAAAATTTTAGGCCGCGTAGAAATAGGCACAGGTGCCAAGATCGGCGCCGGCAGCGTCGTCCTCCAAGACGTCCCCCCACACACCACAGTAGCAGGAGTCCCAGCCGTTGTAGTAGGCACCTCCAGCGAAGAAAACCCCGCACAAGAAATGAACCAAAACCTAGCCTGTGGCCTCATCTAAAAACTCATAACTCCATCAACCCAGCGTCAACGGCGCGATAAATCACCCAGCCCATGGTCAGCAAAGCAACCATGGGTTTTTCATTCCCACACACAAGAAGGCTGAAAGCCTGAGACATGCACAAAGAACTCCTCCACGCCAAAATCACTCTTCAATAAACCTCATCTCCTCTGCTTCCTCATAAAGCTCTGAATCCCACCTAAAATGGCCAAATCAGCGGAATCAAATAACTCGCCACCAACCACATAATCATCGCCAGCGGGAAGCCAGCCTTAAAGAAATCTCCAAACTTATATCCACCAGCTCCATACACAAACGTATTCGTCTGGTAACCAATCGGAGTAGAAAAACTAGCAGAAGAACCAAACATCACCGCCACCACAAACGGCCGTGCATCCACACCCATCCCAAACGCCACAGAAATAGCGATCGGAGTCAACAGCGCCGCCACCGCATTATTACTAATCAACTCAGTCATCACCGCCGCTACCAAATACACCAGACACAGCACCAAATGCGGATTATCCTTAAATCCCTCCACCCCACTAGCGATCAACTGCGCCAGACCAGACTCCGTCATCGCCAGACCCACACCCAACATACCAAAAATCATGAAAACCACCTTCCACTCAATAGCCTTATAAGCCTCCTGCGGATTAATACACCCAGTCACCATCACCAATAACGCACAAAACAACGCAGTCTGGACCACCGGAATATTCATACCCAAAGGAGCACTCAAGGCCCCTATCAACATAAACAACACAATCGCCCCTATCGCTATCGGAGACTTCCTATTCCTCGTCTCCTGCAAGTTCGGCTCACTCAGATTAATAAAATCCTTCTCCTCAAACAACCTCCGCATCTTCTCAGCTGGCCCCTGCACCAGCAACGTATCACCAAACTCCAACTTCTCATCCTCAAACCGTTCCTGTAAATTACTACCCCGTCGATGCACCGCCAAAATCAACACACCAAACTTTTGACGAAAATTCAACTCCTTCAGACTCTTCCCCGCCAGACTAGAATCTGGTCCTAAAATACCCTCCATCAACACCGCCGACTCAGTTCGCATCCCCTCAAGCCCCAGCCTCTCATTACCCCGCATATCAATCCCCTCAGAAGTAGACACCCCCATCACAGCAGAAAGCTTCCCCTTAAACACAATCTCATCCCCCTCCTCAAATCTTATCTCCGGCAGCGGATCTCTCACTCTTCTCCCCGCCCTCAAAACCTCCAGCACCCTCACCTTCTTCTGCTTGCCTATCTCTGTATCCACATAAGCCGTCTCTATTAGAGGCGACCCCACCTTAACAAACGCATGCGTGATAAACTCCCTACTCTCACTACTATCAATCAGCGCTGCTAAAGTCACCCTATCAGGTAACAACTTTCGCCCTATCGTCATCAAATAAACAAACGCCACACCCACAAAAACCAAACCAAGAGGCATAATCTCAAACATCGTGAAAGGCTTCATTCCTTTGTCCAAAGCTATCCCAGATGCTATCAAATTAGTCGACGTCCCTATAATCGTCATCGTTCCACCCACAATAGCAGCATAAGAAAGAGGAATCAGATACTTAGACGCCTTAAACCCCTGCTTACGGCATATCCCTAAAATAATCGGCATAAACACCACAACAACCGGCGTATTATTCACAAACCCAGACAGAACAGCCACAATCAAAATCAAACTAGCCAACATCTTCAGCGGACTCGTCCCCACCAACTTCTCAAACCAGATACCCAGCATATCTATCACACCAGTTCGCTCCAGCGCAGCACTCAGAATAAACATACAAGCCACAGTAATCGGAGCAGGATTAGAAAACACACTAAGCGCATTATCCGCAGCACCATTATCCATGCTCAGCACCCCAGCAAGCACACAAGCCAGTAAAGCCCCCATCGCCACAAGCTCAGCAGATACCCACTCCTTAACAAACGCGGAAAACACCACCACGATAAGGACACTAAGGAATAATTGCTCTGCTGACATACACCCCTTCTACCCTAACAACTCACCGTCATCTAGGAAAAAATACATCCGTATTACTACTTCAAAAAAGTCGCAAAAAACTCAGCCCACAACTCTTCCTTAAAACCATTAATCACACCATCCTTAGCAATCACCAATGGCCGCTTTACCAAGTTACCATTCTCGCTAAGTAACTTCAAAGCATCTTTTTCTGAAAGAGTCGGAAGAACATCCTTCATCCCAAGACTCCTATAGTCCATCCCTGAACTATTAAATAACTTCTTCAGCCCAAGAACCGCGCAAGCCTGCTCCAGCTCCGCCACACTCGGCGGCTGCTTACGTACCTGGATTGATTCAAACTCAATCCCATGATCAGCTAACCAACTGTTAGCCTTGCGGCAATTGCCTCAACCGCTATATCCATAAATTTTCACCATAGCAAAAATAATAGGATCTGACACAGCCAGACCCTTCCCTAATTATCCTATACGAAACGTAATTCTCGCTTTCGTAGTATCATAAGGAGACATTTCCATTCTCACTCTATCTCCTACTACCAAGCGGATAAATCGCTTTCTCATCTTACCAGAAATATGAGCTAGCACCTCGTGCCCACTCTGAAGCTCAACCTTAAACATAGTGCCAGCCAAAACGACCTTCACAATACCCTCGATCTCAACCGCCTTATCTTCGCGATCATCTACTACCTTCTTCTTATAAGGACCTCCCTTTCTTCTCACTGGCTTCCTTTTTCCGGTGGCACGTTTTCTGGCACCAGCTCCTTTTTTTGGTCTTCCTGCTATAATTACTCCTTGTTTGATTAATGGTTGATCTCCCTGTATCGGGAAACGCGCGTATCATCATGATTTCTCGCACATTCGCAACCCTTAATTTACTCCAAATGAAGGTTTTTCACTATTAAATCAGCCCACTCAGTAAAAAAAGATCAGAAATCAACAATTCAGCCCAGATTTCGATTGACACTTACGCTCCGGCTTCATAGGTTGCGCGCCCCTTCACCATGGTTTTGTCACAGCTGACAGCCCCGAATACGGTGATTAATCAGGGAAAAATCAAAGGAATCAGAAACTTAGTAAAATGAAAACATTCTCCGCAAAAGCACAGGACGTAGAACGCAAGTGGCACGTCATCGATGCAGCAGACAAGATCCTCGGACAAGTAGCTCGCGAAGCAGCAGTGCTCCTCCGTGGCAAACATAAGCCTATCTTCACACCACACGTTGACACAGGTGACCACGTCATCGTTATAAACGCTGAGCGTGTTGTGCTCTCTGGAAACAAAGAGACACAGAAAATTTACACTCACTACACCGGATACGTCGGTAACCAAAAAGTTGAGACTCCTAAGTCCATCCGCAGACGTAAGCCAGAACTCCTCGTTGAGAAAGCAGTCCGTGGAATGATCCCACACAACAAGCTGGGTAACGCTATCGTGAAAAAACTCAGCGTCTACTGTGGCTCTGAGCACCCACACGCTGCCCAAAACCCTGAAACTTTCGAGATCAAGTAATCTAACATTATTTATTATGAGCGAATCTACAACAACACCACACGCTACAGGCAGACGTAAGAATGCAGTAGCACACGCATGGCTTACAGAAGGCACCGGCGAAATCACAATCAACAAACGCCCGTTTGAAGAATATTTCCCTATGCTTTCTCACCAGAACGGCATCCTAGAGCCATTCCAAATCACTAATCTTCTCAAGAAATATGACGTCCGTATCGCTACTAAAGGTGGTGGTCAGACAGGTCAAGTCGGAGCCATCCGCCTTGCTATCTCACGTTCACTTATTCAGATTGACCCTGAGCTTCGTCCTGCTCTTAAGGCAGCTCTTCTTCTCCGTCGTGATCCTCGTATGAAGGAACGTAAGAAGTCTGGTCAGCCAGGTGCACGTAAGAACTTCCAGTTCTCAAAGCGTTAATCCGCTTTCTTCATTATCTGGAGTCACTTTTCACCAAGTGCTCCACATATCTGGTTCCTATTTAAAAAATCCGTATCTCGCAAGATACGGATTTTTTTTCGTTACAGCCTCCCTCCTTTAAAACGCCTCCTTCTCAAACACAAACCCCTCCTCTATTAACCTCTCAGGATAAACCCATCGGCTCTTTAAAATAAGCTCAGTCTCAGTTCGCATGAAAAAGGCCCCTAGCTCCAGCATCCACTCATACGCCGGCAGACCAAAGCCCACCCCCACCTGCTTTCGCACTCGCTCCATCATCTCCGCATTAGTAAGAGCCTCAGGCGCCGCCAAGTTATAAGCTCCCTCAGCAGACTCATTCTCTATCATCCAGTCCACCGCTCGGCACACATCATTGATATCGATCCAGCTAACCATCTGACCACCATCGCCCATCTTACCACCAAGATACTTCTTAGCCAACCCCCGAAGAATCTCTAACACAGTCCCCTTTTCATCCCCCATCACCAAGGTAGTTCGCAAAGTGATCTTCCTCACAATATCCGCCACCTCAGCAGCAGCAAAAGCACCTTCCCAAGCCTTCGCTATCTCCACACTAAAACCCTCACCGACCACACCTGCACTCTCAGTCTGCGCCCTCTCTCTTGTATCTGCATAGATCGTAGCCGTGCTAGCATTCATCCACACACTCGGAGGATTCACACAATCTCCAACAGCCTCACCAAGAACAGCAGTACTATTAACCCTTGAATCTAAGATCTGACGTTTATTCTCATCATTATAACGACAATCCACAGTCCTGCCTGCAAGATTAATCAAAACATCAGCCCCATCTATACACTCTCTCCAACCACCCCCCAACGTCTCCCCATCCCATTGCACAAACTCAACTCCATCAGCCAAACCATCAGTCCGCCGAGCCAAGCCAAACACACGCCAACCCTTCTCCACAAAGTATCTACTAATGTATCTACCCATGAAGCCATTAGCCCCAGCTATCACCATCGTTCTCTCTTCTTTCATAATCATCTCCTATGTTAATATTTACTACATCACTACTAGGAATCCACTCATTGATTAGACCCCACTTACGGTTAAAAAACTAAAAATGAACCCTAGATACAAAAATGTAGTAGCGAACATCAAATTATAAATAGGATACCTCCGTTTAATCTCCACATCATAAACAAACAGCCGCATCAACGCCCTA
>JALZVD010000268.1 GCA_023300205.1 Akkermansiaceae bacterium
GGGTGTCAGTGAATGTGACAACTGGCCTTATCTGGTATCCTCTGAATGAGACATCGGGGAATCTTGTGTATGAGGCTGGCGGCTCACAAGATGGATTACACTTAGGCTTCGCGAATAGTGAGGCTGCGCACATTGTTGGTAAGCACGGCTACGGGCTTACTTTTGATGGAGTGGATGAACAGGTAAATCTAACTGAAGTCGATCTCCCGTCTGGAGCTAGTGAACGCACTATTTGCGCTTGGATACGTACACCTAATACAGCTGCACAAGAGCTTCAGGTTATCTTCGGTTATGGTGTAAATAATGCTGGTGAGCGATTCAGCTTCCGCTTAAACGGCTCTTCGGATCAGGAACTCCGCCTGGAAGTGCAAGGCGGATTTATCGTTGGAAGCACCAAGCTCAATGATGGTGAATGGCATCACGTGGCAGCTGTGATAAAAGACTTTAATGCTGATGGAGTAGTAAACGTAAATGAAACGAAGCTTTATGTGGATGGAGAAGAAGAGGCAATTGCTAGCTCAGGCTCCGAGGTGATCAATACAAATACGAATTCAAACTCGGCAATGATAGGAGCCTCACCTCATGCAACTACATACAACTTTAAAGGGGAGATTGACGAAGTGCGTATCTATCATTTTGCGAAAACGGATGCTGAGATACTGGCTTTATTTAACGCAGTAGATCAGCCCTTTGCTGCCTGGCTATATCGTCATTTTGGTGGGAATACTCCAGATGGGGGTTCGGATCTAGATAAGGATGGTAAAACTCTCCGGCAAGAATACGCACTAGGAGGAGACCCAAATGTGGCAGATAGCCAGACGATGGATCCTGAGGTTGCTTTCAACGCCGCGACATCGAAACTAGAGATAACATTTAATCGACGTATTCCAGGCTCTCACGATATTAGTTATGCAGTCCAGGCATCTAACAACATCGAAACATGGACACTGCCCACCTCAGAGATAGCAACAGTTCCACACGCTATTCTGGGCTCAGATTTCGAGCGATGTACCTTTGAGACGGATCAAACTAGCGCGCAGCAGGTTAAACAGTTTGTGCGTATTAAGACGGAGTGATTTTATTTACTAGAGACTAGTTATGACGCATGCTTAAGGGCATGGCACCCTAAGCGAAAGCTGATCAAGCCTATCCATATTAGATTTGAGAAGTTCCTTACGTTCACTTCTGGAAATAGAAAAGTGAGCAAGAGAGTCTTCTAGCAATTTCTGGATGTCTGACCTATCTGAGGTGTCAGTTATCTGAGTAATGAGATTAGTAAGAAGGGAGTGATGTGGTGATCTCAAATTTCAAAAGCCCACAAGATATGAGAAAAAATGGCAGGCCTACTAGGACTCGAACCTAGAATGACGGAATCAAAATCCGGAGTGTTACCATTACACCATAGGCCTGACGGTGAGTTACGTTCGTAACGCGGGCGAATCATTACGGGAACTGGTAGGAATGTGCAACTATAAAATGACGGATTTGGAGATTTTCTGATAAAAAGGGTGCTGTGTGTAGGGGGTGTGTTGTTCTGCTCTTGTTTGCCGATTGGGGCTGCTTTTTTGGTGATGGCTTCTGGTCTTCTGATTTGGACGGAAGTTTGAAGGGGGTGGTTATTTGGTTTTTCTCACTTGCTTTGTGATGGGGGGTGAACTAGTGGTTTTACTATGAAACAATCATTTATCATTTCATTGTTGTGCTTTCTTCCGGTAGTGCTGTTTGCGGCACAGCCGGAGGGTTTTAAGGAGCTTTCTATTGGTGATGCGGCGCCTGATTTCACGTTGCCTGGTACTGATGGGAAAGAGTATGAGTTGAGTGATTTTAGTGATTCTGATGTGCTGATGATTTATTTTACTGGGACGCATTGTCCTACGTCACATGGGGTAGAGTCTCGGTTACAGAAGTTGGTAGCTGATATGAAGGGTAAGAGTTTCCAGGTGGTGGCGATTAATCCCAATCATAATGATGGGTTGCGTCCTGATGAGTTTAGTTATTCTAAGTATGATGAGTCCTTTGAGAGTTCTAAGCAGTATGCTGAGGACCTGGGTTGGACGTTTCCGTTTCTGTATGATGGTGAGACGCAGAGTGTGGGTAAGGCTTATGGTTGTTTAGCGACTCCGCATTTGTTTGTTTTTGATAAGGAGCGGAAGCTTCAGTATAAGGGGCGGTATGATGATTCTAGGTATAAGGACCCTGCTACGGTGAAGCAGCCTGATACGCGTAATGCGGTGATGGCGATGCTTGCTGGTGAGCCGGTTCCGGTGGCGGTTACTAGGCCATTTGGTTGTTCTACGAAGTGGAGAGAGAAGCAGGCTGGAGTTATCGAAGATAATGCTAAGTGGGCGTCTACGCAGGCGGTTGTTGAGGAGATAGGAGCTGAGGGGATCAAGTCGCTAAGAGCAAACGGGACGAATAAGGTGAGGTTGTTTAATGTGTGGTCTACGGATTGTGTTCCTTGTGTGAAGGAGATGCCAGATATTGCTAAGATTCTGAGAAAGTATAGTCGGCGTAATTTGGAGGTGATTACTATTTCACTTGATGACCCGGGTAAAAAGGCGCGTGTTGAGGAATTTCTCGGTAAGCAGGGTGTGGTGGTAGGAGGTAAGATAGGGGCATCTCTTAAGAAGGAGAAACGTAAGACGAATAATTTTCTGTTTAATGAGGCGAGTATTGATTCTCTGACTGGAGCGCTCGATGCTGAGTGGTCTGGTGCGACTCCTTACACTGTGATGGTGGATAGAGAGGGGAAAGTGATTTACCGTAAAGAGGGGCTTATTGATGTTAAGGAGCTAGATGCGGAAATCATTAAGGAGCTTACTGAGTACTGGGATCCGCCTAAGATGAAGTAATCAGGTTATTGGTTATTCAACATGTAGATAGAGAGCTGCCTTTTATGGGGCGGCTCTTTTTTTTGAAGGATGTTGTTATT
>JALZVD010000269.1 GCA_023300205.1 Akkermansiaceae bacterium
GATATAATTGATATTGATTATTCTTCTTTAGTTCCTTGCCAAGATGATTTTTCTATTCATTGAAATATTAGTTAATGGATGTTCGGGTTCGCCGATGTTTGTCTAAGTATAAAATTTAAAAATAATTTATTAGTCGATGTTTTTAATATCAATTCAATACATGTGTCAAGTGTAGAAGAGTAAACAAAGCTTTGCAGAGATGCGAGGCTTATTTTATTTGGCATAAGAGCGAGAGGTTTTGAATATTTATTTCTTCCCTACAACCCACATGGACCTACACTAGTACAGGTGAAAAATTAAAATACGAAAACCATGATTATGTGGATGGAATTGAATATCTTGATGGGGAGTTGTATTGTATACACCATGCAGAAGGTAGGATGTTTCCTAGGAAACAAACTGCGCAGCAAGAACAGAATAATGATCTTCAAATACTTATTTGCCATTTAGAAGAGAAAAACCCAAGACCTTAGATAATTATAAGTATGGAGATTTTTTCAATCATTTTATTTGCCATTTTAATTTGTATAGTAATAGTTTCAGTTTTGAAAATATATAATCATTTTCATTATTGGAAGTCAATTGACTCTAGCTGGGCTAATACCTATCCTGATTTGTTAGCATTATTGAATTCTTTTGAGCTCAGGAAAATCCTTTTATTGATTCCTTTTATATCAGATAATAATTTAAATGAAAAAGAATTAAACACTTTCTATACTAAAACTAAATTTTGGTCGAAGTGTCAAATTGTTTTGATTGCATTATTTGCTTTGTTTTTTTTTCTAGCACTTGTGTTTACAAAATAGGATCGTATAAATTTATCTGATGCTGGATTAGAGTGGGTCCGCTAACTGAGAAATTTCCAAGCTATCCCCGTTCGTCTATTTCTGCATTAAATAAAAAAATAGAAAGTTTGTCAATGGCTATAGCCCTTACGTTAGGGCACATATTTTCCAATTTTAATTCCTATGATAATATTTTCAAAACGCCCAATTCCTGGTGCAAATGGTTTTGTACCTGGTGGCCTTTTTGCATCATAGAATTACCCGTTCGCCGATGTTTGTCTGCAAAACAAAAAGATAGTAAGTTCGTCGATGTTTGCAAACATCGATGCCATACACGTGTCTAGCTGAGCAGTATGTTGAGTTATACTACTGAATAATAGTTTGCAACTTCGTCTACCCGCCCCCAAACCCACACTAAGCTGCTTTAAATGTTTAATGCTGTCGCATCAAATATTTAAATCAGCTCAAAATCCCAAACCTTTTTATTTTCAATTGAAAAAAAAAGGTGTGTTTGTGATGTTGGATTAAAAGTGATAACTTAGAGCTATCGACGAAAGAGTTGGTAAAAAAAAGGAGGAGCTAGGTGATTTTGCGGGTTATTGAAAAGAGTGTGGTAGGGTGCATGACTATGGAGCTAGATTCTATGACCCAAGTATCTGTTTACGCAAGTCGATCCGCTGGCTAATCAATTTTCTGACCAATCAACATATCAATATGGTTATAATAACCCTTTGAGATTTATAGATCCTGACGGAAGAAGCGCAGATGATGTTATCGTTGGCAAAGAAGATCAAGCCTTTGTATTGGAAAACTTTCATGCGCGGACAAGTGCTCGATTTACTTTTGATGATAATAATAGATTAATTAGAGATGATTCTGTTGAGCAATCATCTGATGCGTTTAGTGATAAAATAGATCAAGCTATTGGTGCAGAAGGTGAAATAATTATTAAACAAGAGCAGTTCGTTACCAAGACCTTTAAGGATGGGACATCATTGGATGTTAGTATTGATCTTGAAAATGGTAGAGGTAAAATAAGTGAAGGAGTTAAGCTAGTAAATGGTGAACAGGTTGGAGTCGCAACAATTGAACTTACTGGAAATCCTAATCCAAATGTAATGGATGCGGAAGGTAACTCTCTAAATCAAACTTCTGCGGATATACTATTGCATGAGTTTGTTGGGCATGCCCCTTCCAATCATCAGTTTTAGTGGGATGGGGAACACTATTGATAACGAAAATATAGTTAGGGAAGAACTTGGATTAGAACAAAGAGCAAAAGACTCAAATCATGTTGAATAAAATATTTGTATTACTGTGCTTTTTATTTTTAGGTTGTAATTCTTCAAAGAATTTGAATTCTAATATTACTTCAAGTGAAATATCAGGTACATGGTATCAGGTTGATATGATTTTGTTTAATGATACTAGCTCACATATGTTTGCACCAGTTGAGTGGGTTTTTGCTAAAGGAAGATGTCAGATTAATATCTTTAACTCAAAAGAATATGAATTTGCAACGAAAGATAGTAAAGTGGTATTTAGTCCAATTAAAGGAGAGGATTATGATGAATGGGATCATAAGATATTCTTTGATAATGAATTTGACTTAAGTAAAAATGATTCTTGTATGGTATGGATAAAAAAGGGGTTGCATAAAATTGTATTTGAAAGAAGCTTATAGAGTTTTTTTTGTTGTTCTGGATTTTCCCTCGTTCGCCGATGTTTGTTTTAAGAGTAAAAATAAAAAAGACTAGTTAGTCGATGTTTTCAACATCGATTCAATACACGTGTCAAGTGAAGAAGAGTAAGTAAAGCTTTACAAGAGGTGCGAGGCTTTTTTTATTTGGCATATGAACGAGATGTTTTAAAATCTCTAATATATGCATCGAGGGCATTAAATAGTTCTAATCTTTTAGGTTTAGGTAGAGCAGCAATATCTTCTAGTCTTTCTAGCATAGATTCGTCTTTGACAGTCATAGAGGACTTACCAACTAGAAAGTCCAAACTTACTTCAAGTGCATCAGCGATTTTAGTAGCTATTTCAACAGATGGCATCATGTCTCCACGTTCGTAGCGACCAACTATAGGTCCAGATGTTCTCCGTTGGTCGATGTTTGTAAAAAGAAAAACTATAAAAAATAGAATCGTTCGTCGATTGGCTTTGCCGTCGATGCTATAGGCTTGTCTTACTTGG
>JALZVD010000270.1 GCA_023300205.1 Akkermansiaceae bacterium
CTTCAACTTTATTAAGATGATCCTTATAAGCCTGAGCACGCTCTGCCTCCTCTTTTTCTTCAGCCTGGATATCCTCAATTTTGCGAAACCCTTTAAATTTCCGGAGACTTCCAGCCGTGAAAGATTCAAAAAGATTCTCTGTAATCGGTGCCTCAATCTCCCTTACCGCCCCCAAGGATCGATTATCCACTGGAGCCTCTATCACCTCTGAGATAAACTGAGCTTGCGGTGGCGCTATTGCCTCTCTCCTACTCTCGCGCGACTGATGAATACGCTTAACAGCCTCCACATGTTCTTCATTCGCAAAGCGCTCTAAGGGAACCGATGATTCTGGAAGTGTTACCTCGCCATTCACTCTCTCA
Source organism: Akkermansiaceae bacterium (assembly GCA_023300205.1). GTDB lineage: Bacteria > Verrucomicrobiota > Verrucomicrobiia > Verrucomicrobiales > Akkermansiaceae > Rubritalea. The sequence goes on from JALZVD010000270.1 coordinate 363, forward strand.
GAACGATACGCTTTTGACATCTTCTCTACCTCTAAACCCACCTCCAAACAATCTTGCTTTAATTGACGTAATTCAGAGATAGTCTGACTGATCCTATCTTTCAAATTATCATCTTTAACTACGTATTCCTGAGAAAGACTCCTCATGATATCTCTATGATCCCTTGCCATAATATCAAGCCAATATCCGAATTACACACACACCACACATCGTTCAATAGAGATACAGCTCGTTCTTAAGAAGAAATAGAGATATTGATTCATATAAACACAAACTACTTTAAATGGTAGCCGCCTGTCAAGGCTACTATTACTCGGCTGCCTGATAGGCTATCTTACTCATCTAGTCTCCTCTCAGGGCTTGACCCCGTCTCCAAAGATTCAACGTTTCCTCTGTTTACGTCTACCTTAATCTACGCTATACATCATTTCAGAATGACAGACGCCACACACTCAACACTCTCTTATTGTCCAGACCTCTTCGCCTACCAGCGCAGAAAGTCTCGTGAAGTTATGGTCGGAAATATAGGTATCGGAGGGGCTAACCCCATCCGTGTCCAGTCCATGATCACCTCAGACACCAGAGACACAGACGCCTGTGTGGCAGAAATTCTCCAACTCGCAGAAGCCGGATGTGAAATCATCCGCATCACCGCCCAGACCCGCAAGTATGCAGAAAATCTAGAAAATATCCGTGATGGAGTCCGCGCCGCAGGATGCAACGTCCCCCTAGTTGCAGACATCCACTTCAAGCCAGACGCCGCACTAGAAGCAGCCAAATGGGTAGAAAAAGTCCGCGTAAACCCAGGCAACTACGTCGACAAGAAAAAATTCGAAACCCGTGAATACACAGACGAACAATACACCGAAGAACTAGAACGCATCCGTCAAGAATTCACCCCACTCGTCTCACTCTGCAAAGAACTCAGCAGAGCTATGCGTATCGGAACCAACCACGGATCACTCTCAGACCGCATCATGAATCGCTACGGTGACACACCACTAGGAATGGTCGAGTCCGCACTAGAATTCGCACGCATAGCAAGAGAAAATGACTACCACAACTTCGTCTTCTCCATGAAGGCTAGTAACCCAAAGGTCATGATAGAAGCCTACCGCCTGCTAGTAGCTCGCCTCACCCAACTAGGAGATGACTGGAACTACCCCATCCATCTAGGTGTCACAGAAGCTGGAGACGGTGAAGACGGCCGCATCAAGTCCTCCATCGGCATCGGATCACTCCTCTCTGACGGCATCGGTGACACCATCCGCGTCTCACTAACAGAAGATGCCATCCATGAGATCCCCGTCGCAAAAGCCATCGTAGCTAGCCTAGACAAAAGCGCATGCACCCATGAAATCTGGGATGACAACACACTCCAGCGTGGAACCCTAAGCTATGACCCATTCTCATACAACCGCCGTAAATCCCACCCTATAGAAATCAACGGCCACAAACTCGGAGGAGCCAACACCGTCCGCGTATTCACCTCACAAGAAAAATGGAACTCCGTCGCCCACAAGATCGAAAAAATGGGAGACTTCAAGCCAGAAATCGTCTCAGAAACATCCGGCACAATAGAAATAAACCCACTAGACCGTGACGCCATCAACAAAATAAACGCCAACCCCTCACCCACTCTCGTCACCATCCCTGATGGAACAGAAATGGCAGTCATCCACGCCTACCGCCTACTAGCAAACAAACTAGACAGCTACCACCCCATCCTCCTAAAAGACACCTTCACCCCATCCACAGATCCAGAAAAAAACTTCCAAGAAACACTCCTCACCGCCGCCAGAAACATCGGTTCACTACTCTGTGACGGCATCGGCGACGCAGTCCTCATCCAGGGAGAACACGCACCAGGCCAAAGCCTCCGCCTAGCCTACAACATCCTCCAAGCAGCTGGCACTCGTATCTTCAAGACTGACTACGTAGCCTGCCCATCATGCGGACGCACACTCTTCAACCTCCAAGACACCACCCAGAAAATCCGCGCTGCCACCGGCCACCTCAAAGGCGTCCGTATCGCAGTCATGGGATGCATCGTAAATGGCCCAGGTGAAATGGCAGACGCAGACTTCGGTTACGTCGGTGGAGCTCCAAATAAGATCAATCTCTACATCAACAAAACACCCGTCAAATTCAACATCCCTGAAGCAGAAGCCGTAGAAAAACTCATCGAGCTAATCAAAGAAAATGACAAATGGATAGACCCTCCTAAAGAAGTAGCAGAAGTCTAACAACAACCCAA
>JALZVD010000271.1 GCA_023300205.1 Akkermansiaceae bacterium
CCCATTTCAATACTCAACTCAGCCACCGCCTCTCTTATCTTCTCATAGACCACCAGATCCACATTCTCATCAGGCTCACTAGACTGAATATCAGCCTCTCCATCCCAAACCAAGTAATCAATAATCGCCTTACGATTCGTTAATCTCAAAACTCCCAAAGGATGCACCGCCGGCGTCACCCCTCCTCCAGCCATCTCACTGATAGCAAACATCCCTCCAACCGAAGGCACGATACTCTGTTCAGTATCAGACTGCCCCTTACCACGTAATTTAAACAACCTCCTAGGAACATCAGCAGAATCCAACATAACCTCATCTGCTGCATCAAAAACAAATAAACCCGCACCATCTCCACCCACTTCAAGACCCGCCCCAGAATCAAAAGCTGCATCCATATCTTCATGACTCTCACCTGTCTGTTTATAGTCATAAGTCCAGCCAGCCCCATAACATGTATTATAAATATTCAGACTCAAATATTCAGGTACATCATCCCCCCACATCCTCCACTGTATCTCAGGATTCTTCTTCATATCACCTAGCTGACCTAAATTAGAATGATACGGATTAGACTCACCCTCAGCCGGATCTTTAAACGCCCTACCTCGTGACTTATAAGATTGATAAACAGACGCCACCTCTGTCTGCATCCACACCGCTAACACTAACATCATAGGCATAGCCCAGACCAACCTCTTCCACCCTAGCCCACGCTTCACCGATACCGAGATGATCACCGCCGTCATCAATACCAGCATCGCGACATGCACATACACATTCATCTGCCCCTTACAAGTTGCCACCACCATAACAATAAACAAATACGGATACCCCGTATTAAACTGATTTGGATCAACACTTCGCCCCTCTTTCAGGTCTTGCTTCATACGCAGCCTCGAGAAATAGAAAAACGTATTCAGATTCACCTGCTCTTTATGACCATAACGCTGAGCTAGTTCTACCGGTAAAAAACACAACGGAAACCACTTCATTACTTGAAACAAACTATCCTCATTCACCTCATCAAGCCATACAAACATCAACACCAATCCCAACAAACCCAACGAAACCTGAAACGCCTTTACATAATCCCCATCATCAAAATCCCATCTCAACTTAACCCAGCTTTTCGCCTCCAAAAGAACGGCAAATATCAACCCAATGAAAGCCTCCCCAGTCATTGCACCCCAATACAACAAAGTAACCCCAGCCAACAACCGAGGCGGAACATAAACAGATGATTCTGAACTAGATGACATTGAACCAATAATCTAACTAAAAATCTAAGCTAAAGCAAGACGTGACTTCACAGCTAATACTCAAGCCTGTCATCAATAACACCCTTATCACTATTTTAAATTTCATAGCACCTTATAAAACTATATCTAAGAAACATAGCTCAATATCTTTCACCCCCAAACACCCAAACTAACCTAACAACCACCAATACCATTACAAAATGATCTACAAAATTTCCATTGCGAATCTTAAACTTCACACTATGTTACGACAAACGAAAACACACAACTATGCAAGACTACACTAATCAAAATAACTCCGACAACAATCAGAACCCATACGCATCACCCTACTCTGTTGCTGCACAGTCAGTTGACGCAAGAGCTGAATTCATCCGCAAGACATACGCTCACCTTGCTGGAGCCATTGCAGCATTCGCCGCACTAGAATGGGCCTTACTACAGATCCCTGTCATGCAGACTCTAGCCATGAAGATGGCAAGCACTCAAATTGGTTGGCTCGTCGTTCTGGCTCTATTCATGGGCACGTCCTTTCTAGCTAACAAATGGGCACTCAGTAACACTTCCAAACAAAAACAATACATCGGCCTCAGTCTAGGTGTCGTAGCTTGGGCGATCATGTTCTTACCCATGCTCTATATTGCCAGCTCATTCCCAACATTTGAAGGCGTCATTATGAAAGCTGGAGTGATGACAGGCGCACTCGTTGCCGGTATCTCCCTAGTCGCATTCACCACCAAGAAAGACTTCTCATTCCTCGGAGGCTTCCTTAAAATCGGCTCCTTCATCATCATGGGCCTTATTGTTCTTCAATTCATACCTGGAATTAACATCAACCTCGGAACGTGGTTCTCAGTTGCCATGATCGTATTCGCTTCCGTCAGCGTCCTCCACACCACAAGTAACATCATCCATCAGTACAACACCAATCAATACGTAGGAGCCGCCCTCGGATTATTTGCCTCCGTAGCCCTACTCTTCTGGTACATCCTCAGACTTCTCATGTCATTTGCTAGTAACGACTAATCGTCCAGCAAAATAGCACATAATCAACAGCCCCACAATGAGCTCATTGTGGGGCTTTTTCCTACAAAGATCGACCAATTCCCCCAGAAAACGCATTTCACCTCACTTTCTAGTTGCCAAAACTAAGAAATCAAACTATCAAACGCCCTCACAACTAAAAACAATTTTCATTATGTCAAAGCATTCAAGTCTCAAAGCACAAGGTAGCGCACAAGGTAAAAGATCAGTTATGAAACGATTCGAGCGCGTTAAAGCACTCAAAGAAGTCGGTAAGTGGACAGAAGGACAGTCACCAACTGGTCTTCCTAAAACCAAAGTTACTGACTAGTGAAATAGCCCAGCTACTTCACACTCAGATAACGCACATAAACATATTTCCACAAGCCCGCTTAGCGATTCACTCGCCTTGCGGGCTTTCTTTCTTCTCCTAGTTCACTAGTTTTCCTCCCCGTTACACACCCAAATTTTAAAGTCCTAAACAACATGACTAATCCAGAAGATCAACCCAGAGCAAACCAGCCACAACAAATCTCAGAAGAATTCATCCCAGATACTCCTGAAGAATTCCGCCTAAATAGATATCTAGCATCATGTGGTATCGACTCACGCCGCAAATGTGATCAACTCATCCAGGAAGGACTCGTTCAGGTAAATGGATACACATGCACTGACCTCTCTAAACAAGTCACTGACTTAGATTTCGTAAAAATAGACGGAAAACGCGTCCAACCTAAAGAAATCAAAACCATCATCTTCAATAAACCTCGTGGCTGCGTCTGTACCAAGAATGATGAACTAGAGCGAGACACCATCTACGAGTTCATCCCTCCCACACTCAGACATCTAAACCACGTCGGCAGACTAGACCAAGACTCAGAAGGCCTGCTCGTCCTCACTAATGACGGAGACCTTGCCCAGCGTCTAGCACACCCATCACTCAAGGTAGAGAAAGAATACCTCGTCACCACCAATCAAGCATATGACAACGAGGTCCTAGACACATTCCTCAGAGGCGTATTCATCGGCAAAGGAATGCCCCGCGCTAAAGCCAAGTCCGTAAAAAGACTCTCTCCCAGAAGAATGCTCATCACACTAGAAACAGGCATGAAACGTCAAATCCGTCTCATGTGTAAAGCCCTCAACCTCAATGTATCTCGCCTCGTGCGCGTGCGTATAGGAATGATCATCGATACAGGCCTAGAACCTGGACGCTGGGCAGAACTCTCAGAAGAAGACATCCAAATGCTTCAGACTAACCCTAAAGAGCAATCCAAGGGCCACCGTAGCTCACCAGTGAAAACTAAGAAAGCAGCCAGAAG
>JALZVD010000272.1 GCA_023300205.1 Akkermansiaceae bacterium
TAGCGGCGTGGTCTATTGCGCTTGTGAAGTTAGATCCTTCTCTGACAGCAAAGAGAGTGCGGATGAAAAATTCAGCGGAGTCAACTACGTGGTCATCACCGTGAGTCATTTGGGTTTGAGCTCTGGCTGCTGAGACAGTGACTTCTAATGATGCGTCGATATCTAAAAGCGCAGCTATTCTGGTAGCTCCTGCTAGGTCGTTAGAGCTGGATGGGGAAGCTGCAGAAGTCGCTATTGTGTCTTTTGTGGCTGAGTCAATGTAGCCTTTGTATGAGGCCATTTTCTCTAACCAGTGAGATTTCCAGTTCTCAAGGTCGAAGCTATTGGCTTTTTCAATGGAGAGTTGTAGCCAGTATGCTTGATCACCGTAATGAGTGAAATCTCCTGCCGTTTTTCCTTTGTGATATGCGCTTAGCGGAGAGCTGAGAGTGTAGATGCCATCTGGAAATGTGCGGGCGATTTTACTTTGGTTGTACACCCAGTGTGCGCCAAGAGAGAGGGAGTCTGCAACAAGAGCAGCTTTTAGGTATGGTTTAAGAGGTTGAGTTAGAGGCATGAGATTATAGGTTAGAAAGTTGAGTTCTGAGAAGTTGTTTTCAGTAGACGTAATTAGACTAAAATCTAGTATTTAAAAATCGAGGTTAAATTTGGGTATAAAAAAAACTACTAGCTAGTGATTCACTAATTAGTAGTTCATTATAAGTGAAATACGTTGATCTCTATTTATCTGATAGAGCTGCAACTCCAGGGAGTTCTTTGCCTTCGAGGAGCTCTAGTGATGCTCCGCCACCTGTTGATAAGAAGTCGAAGTCAGCAGGGTTACAGAATTTGTTAGCCGCTGTGACTGAATCTCCTCCACCTACGATAGTGAGGGCGTTTGCTTTTGCTACTGCTTCAGCGAGGGCGATAGTGCCGGCAGCGAAGTTGTCCATTTCAAAGACTCCCATTGGGCCGTTCCAGAGGATGGTGCCGGCTCCTTCGACTACTTTACAGAAGTCTTCTATAGCTACGTCACCGATGTCGATGCCTTCCCAGTCATCAGGGATTTCTCCGCCATCTGAGTATGCTTTAGTGACGCGAGTCTCGGCATCGTTCGCAAATTCTTGGGTGATGCGTGTATCAGCTGGTAGGTGGAATTTGATTCCTTTTTGCTGTGCCGTTTCTAGGAGTTCTTTAGCGAGAGGGATGAATTCATCTTCCACGAGTGACATGCCAGTCTTGTAGCCTTGTGCCTTGAGGAATGTGTATGCCATGGCACCACCGATGATGAATTCGTCTGCTTTGTCCATCATCGCTTTGATGACTTGGATCTTATCAGAAACTTTCTTTCCGCCCATGATGGCGAGGAATGGTTTGGCTGGTGTTTTAAGTTTGTCTTGAAGGAATTCTAGCTCGCTCTCGATGAGGAATCCCATGGCGCTTTGTGAAACGTGGTGAGTGACTCCCTCAGTAGATGCGTGGGCGCGGTGTGCGGTTCCGAAGGCATCGTTAACGAATATTTCTGCCTTGGCTGCGAGTGATTTAGCGAAGTCTGAGTCGTTTGCTTTTTCCTTTTCGTCAAAACGTGTGTTCTCTAAGAGAACTGCATTTCCTGGCTTTAGTTGAGCGCGAAGCTGTGAAGCAGATTCACCGATAGTGTCTTCTGCAAAAGCAACGGTTGATCCGAGGATTTCTGTGAGGCGGTTAGCTACTGGACGGAGTGAGTATTTCTCCTCTGGCTTACCAGCGGGGCGGCCCATGTGTGAGCAGAGCACTAGCTTGGCTCCATTCTCTAACAGATGCTTGATAGATGGGATGGCTGCTTGGATGCGGGTGTCGTCAGTGATTTCGAGATCTTTGTTGTAAGGGACATTGAAGTCACAACGCATGAGGACTTCTTTGGCGTTTACTTGGATGTCTTTGATAGAAAGTTTCATAAGGTAGGATAAAGGTGAAAGTTTAAAGGATAAAGAAAAACAGGGGAGACTAATAATTAGTCTCCCCTGTGAAAATTTAGTTCATTTTGTTAGCGAGTAACGATGAATTAGAGTGATGCTCCGAGCATTGCTAGGCCTTCCGCAGATCTGTTTGAGTAACCCCACTCGTTGTCGTACCATGAAGCGAGCTTGACCATTGTTCCGTCAACGATGGTGCAACCTGAGTCGTAGATTGAGCTGTGTGGATCTGAAACGATGTCTTGAAGAACGATTGGCTCTTCAGTATAGTCAAGCACACCTTTCATAGGGCCTTCAGCAGCAGCTTTGAATGCTGCGTTTACTTCTTCAAGAGTGACTTCTCTTTTAAGTGTGCAAACGAAGTCTGTGATGGAACCTGTAGGAGTAGGCACGCGGTATGAGTTACCGTTGAGCTTACCTTTTAGTTCAGGGATTACCATGCCGATTGCTTTCGCTGCGCCAGTAGATGTTGGGATAATGTTAAGGGCGGCTGCACGAGCACGACGAAGGTCGCTGTGTGGTAGGTCAAGGATTGACTGATCGTTTGTGTATGAGTGGATGGTAGCCATCATTCCTTGAACGAGTCCGAAAGAATCGTTAAGAACTTTTACCATTGGTGCGAGGCAGTTTGTGGTGCATGAAGCATTGGAAACGATGTTGTGCTTAGCCGCATCATAGTCGCTATCGTTGATACCGATGCACATCATGAGATCTGGATCAGGTGCTGGTGCAGAGATGAGAACTTTCTTGGCACCTGCAGTGATGTGCTTAGAGGCACCTGCGTGGTTAGCGAAGAATCCTGTGGACTCAAGAACTACGTCAACGCCGAGCTCTTTCCAAGGAAGTTGCTCTGGGTCGCGCTGTGCTGATGCAACGATCTTGTGGCCGTTTACGATGATGGAATCGTCATCATATGAAATTTCTGCGTCTAGCTTGCCTTGAGAAGAGTCATACTTCAAAAGGTGAGCGAGTGTTTTGTTGTCAGTGAGGTCGTTGATTGCTACAACGTTTTTATATTCACCGTTACCGATGAGGACTCTGAGAACGTTGCGTCCGATGCGTCCGAAGCCGTTAATTGCGTATGTTGCCATAATTGTATAAAATTTTATGTTAGTGTGAAAGCTGCCCTTTTTGGACAGCGCGTGGATTATGGATAGATAACGTCAGAGGTCAACAGGTAGTTACTGGAAAACCTAACTTAACTTAAAAAACTAGCCAATTAGGTGGTTTCTAGTAAGGAGGACTCGAGGATTTCTAGAATTTCTTGAATATGCGAAGGTGCTAAAGCGCCTATGGGAACAAGGAATCTGAGTCGTGTAGGGTTTCCTCCAGCTAAAAATGCGATAACTCCATTGTCATACAGATGATGAATTAGTGTGACAACTTTAGCGTGATCTCCGCCGTGAACTGTGCATCCTGTCATGGCTCCGATTCCATATGGGCCTTTGAGTAGTTCTGGGTGGCGGCTTGAGATGGCGTCGAAACCATCAGCGAATAGCTGATGGAGTTGAGCGGTTTTTCCATTTGCGCCAAAGTAGTTGCCGTTATCGAGCTCATTTAAGATGGCGATGGAGGCTGCGATGGTGGCGGATGATGCGGTGTATGTCTGAGCGATGAGGCCTGGGCGAGGTAGGTATTCCTTGCTGAAGAGGGTGGCGCATACTTGGGCAGCTTTACCGACCCAGACGATGTCTACTAGGTCTGTTAGATTGAACTCTTGAAATGCGAATGGGTGATGGGTCCGGCAGAATGTCTGCACTTCGTCAACGAGGACGGCTACTCCGTGTTCTTTACAGATCTCCATTAGTGAGCGGTGAAAGTGTTCAGAACCAAGATGGAATCCACCTTCGCCTTGGATGAGCTCGAAGAGCATCGCGGCGTATTGTTTAGGGTGGCGTGTGAGGTGACTTTTAAGGGTGGCGACTGCTGTGGCGGTGCTGCCTTCTGGGTCATTGGCATCGTAGAACGGGACGTAGTCGACGTTAAGAATTTCTGGAAGGCCATCACGGAATGCGGGCTTATCATTGATCTGAGAGAAGGCGAGTGAACGACCAGCAAAGCAGCGCTCGAAGGCGAGGACGCGTGAAGCTGGAGCGTTCTTTTGCATGGCCATTTTAAGAGCGTTTTCGCCGGCCATCACTCCGGATGAGCTGAGGAAGCAGTGAGCAAGATGGGAGCCTTCTTTCTTATGGGCTAGATCTAACAGTTTTTCACAAAGGGTCATGCTAGCAACGTTTTGTTGCAGATTACCTTGCATGGTTACGTCTTCAAGGCCTGCCTCGATAGAGGCTTTCATCACAGCTGGGTGGCCGTGACCCATGATGTGTACGCCAATACCGCAGGTTAGGTCATATTTGACGCTGCCGTCGGCAAGTTCTACAAATGGGCCGTTTCCGGCACCGGTAGATAGATAAGGGAAGAATAGTTCTCCGCCACGGATTTCAGAAAATTTCTTAATCGAGTCATCGTAGCTTTGCATGAGCTCAGATGATGGTGGTTTTATGCCATTGATGTTTTGCTGTATTTCTTGGCAACGGCTAAGAAGTTGATCGATAGTTGAAGCGATGGCGGGATCTGATTTGATTTGATCTGAAATTGTTTGAGACATGACGTTATTGAGTGGTGTGGGTATGTTAGAATGCTTTGGTTATTTCTGCGAGTGCAATTTATGCTTTTTATAGGTAGTGGATTGTTAGATGGGTTTCCGTGAGGTTGGTGTTGAGGAAGGGGAGAGGTTTATTAATTCTAGATTTTTTAAACTCATGAAAGGAATTCATTTTTTGATGAATGAATCATATGCGGGATTCATTGGAGTTTTGCTGGATAAATTAGTTAATTAATGTTAGTATAAAACCATAGCTTATAAAAAATAGTTCATTATTTTTTAAATGTTTTTAGTTTTTCCTGTTGACAGTGAAGTGTACTAAAGTGTATCAATGTGTGTCAGAGAGAATTAAACATCAATTAATGAACCAAAACGAACATGCCTTACAGGGCGATTATGAGCATAAGCTGGACCCGAAGAACAGGGTGTCAGTTCCTGCTGATTGGCGTCAATTAGCTGGTGATGGAGTTCTGAGGTTGCTTCAGTCTTCTAAGTATAAAGTTCATACGCTTAGGGTGTTAACGGAGGGTGAGTATGATGAAATGCTGCGTACTGTAGACGAGATGGAGAACTGGACTCCTGCTGAGAAGAAGAATATGAAAGGTAAGCTTCACTCACGTTGTCAGAAGGCGTCAATGAGTGATCAAGGTAAGTTGCTGATTCCTAAAGCATGGTGTGAAAGACCGGGTTTGGAGGGTGGAGAGCTTGTGAAATTGGTGGGGAGAGGGACTTATTTCGAGATTTTAAGTATAGAGAACTATCAAGTAATGACAGAGAGAGAGGATGCAGAGACTGCAAGACTCAATGAAGAAGTCGATTTCTTCTAGAAAATTTATAGGAAGCCCTAAACATGTTCAGATTACAACCATCACTAGTAAGCGCATCTATCTCCCCATTAGGCGAGATGGCTTCTGTGTTTGCGGATGGGTTTATGAATGAGTCTGCTACTGGAGCTGTTGGTGGGAATGATGAAGAGTTAGGTTATTACCATGAGACAGTTCTTTTAGAGGAGGCGGTGCATTTCATGGCGCCTGCTCAAGGTAAGGTCTTGATCGATGGGACTCTTGGAGGAGGAGGTCATACTGAGAGGATGTTAGAGAGTGGGGCAGTGGTGTATGGAGTGGATAGAGATCCGCAGGCTCTGGTTTATGCTGGGAAGCGTTTGGCTAGGTTTGGTGAAGATTTTAAGCCTGTGAAGGGTAATTATACTGATGCGCTTCAGCATATGGAGGAGTGTGGAGTGAGTGGGGTGGATGGGATTTTAGTAGACCTAGGGGTGTCTTCATGGCAGTTCGATGAGGCTGAACGTGGGTTTTCTTTTTCTAAGGATGGTCCGCTCGACATGAGGATGGGAGATGAGGGTGTGACTGCTGGTGATATTATCAATCATTGGGATGAGTCAGAGCTTGCACGTATTTTTTGGGAGTATGGTGAGGAGAGATCCTCACGTAAGATAGCGAAGCGTATCTGTGAGCAGAGAGTGGTAGCACCTTATTTAACGACAACTCAATTAGCTGAGGATATAGAGAAATGGTGCCCAAGGATGGGTAAGAAGATTCATCCTGCGACTAAGGTTTTTCAGGCGTTAAGGATAGAGGTGAATGATGAGTTAGGCTCACTTCGAGGTTTACTGGATACGGCTGCTGATTTATTGAATCCTGGTGGGAGGCTTTGTGTCATTAGTTTTCATAGTCTTGAGGATCGGATGGTGAAGCGCTTCCTGAAAGCGACATCGGCAAAGGAGATCGACAGGAAAGAGTGGCCGGCACCAAAGCCAAATCCAGAGTATCATTTTAACATCGTATGTAGAAAGCCAGTTACAGCAGGTAGTGACGAAGTG
>JALZVD010000273.1 GCA_023300205.1 Akkermansiaceae bacterium
CTGCGCGGCGGGGTGAAGGTGACAACCCCAGATCGCGAGCGCGGCGGGCAGCGGATCGATGTGGTGCGGGTGATCGATTGGGACGACACGGCGGCGAATGATTTCCTAGTGGTCTCGCAGTTCTGGATCACGGGCGATCTCTACACACGGCGGACGGATTTGATCGGCTTCGTGAACGGATTACCACTGATCTTGATCGAGCTGAAGAAGCCGGGCGTGAATGTGCGGGAGGGATTTGACAAGAACCTCGCCGACTACAAGGAGACGATCCCGCAACTTTTTCACTACAACGGCTTTCTCCTCGTTTCGAATGGGGTGCAGAGTAAAATCGGCAGCCTGACGGCGGAGTGGGAACACTTCGGGGATTGGAAGAAGGTGGCGGAGGAGGAAGAGACGCCGAACATTTCGCTGAATACCTTGCTGCGCGGGACTTGTGAGAAGGAGCGGCTTTTAGATTTGCTAGAGAACTTTACCCGCTTCTCGGAGAGCAAGGGCGCGGTTGGGAAGCTGGTGGCGCGGAATCATCAGTTCCTCGGCGTGAACCGAGCGGTCGAGGCCCTGAAGATGACGGAGGACGGTCGCGTGGGTGTCTTCTGGCACACGCAAGGAAGCGGCAAGAGCTACTCGATGGTCTTCTTTGCCGAGAAGGTCTTTCGCAAGCTAGCGGGCAACTGGACCTTCGTGGTGATCACGGACCGGACGGAGCTGGACACACAAATTTATCGGACCTTTTCAACCTGTGGTGCAGCCTCCGAACTGTGCCAAGCGACGAGCGGAAAGAATCTGCGCAAGCTACTGGGCGAGGACCACCGCTACGTCTTCACCCTGATCCACAAATTCCGCACCGATCCGGGGGCGCTCCACCCAGTGCTGAGCGTGCGGGACGACATCATCGTGCTGACTGACGAGGCACACCGTAGCCAATACGACACACTGGCGATGAACATGCGGACAGCCTTGCCGAATGCAAAGTTCGTGGCCTTCACCGGGACACCGCTGATTGCCGGAGAAGAGAGGACGCGGGAGGTCTTCGGCGACTATGTGAGCATCTACGACTTCAAGCAGAGCGTGGAAGACGGCGCGACGGTGCCGCTCTACTACGAGAACCGGACCCCGGAACTACAGATCACGAACCCGGAGCTGAACAACGAGATTTACGAGGTCATCGATGACGCCGGGCTGGATGACGATCAGGAAGAGAAGCTCAAAAAGGTGCTGGGCAAACGCTATCATCTGATCACCCGCGAGGAGAGGCTAGATGCAGTGGCGAAGGACATCGTGCATCATTTCCTCAATCGCGGCTATCAGGGAAAAGCGATGGTGATCTCGATCGACAAGCTGACCACCCTCAGGATGTTCGAGAAGGTGCGCATCGAGTGGGAGGCGGAGAAAGAACGGGTGCTGACCGAGGTCTCAAAATATGGAGCCTCCTCCCCTGACCGCGAGGCACTCGTGGCTCGCCTAAAAAACCTCAACGAAACCGACATGGCGGTCGTGGTCTCATCCGGTCAAAACGAGATCTCCGAAATAAAGGCGAAAGGCTGCGATATCCTCCCCCACCGCGAGCGCATCGTGAAGGAAGATCTCGAAACCAAGTTCAAGGATCCAAAAGACGAACTCCGCTTGGTCTTCGTCTGCGCGATGTGGCTGACTGGCTTCGATGCTCCAAGCTGCTCGACCCTCTATCTCGACAAGCCAATGCGTGGCCACACCCTGATGCAAACTATCGCCCGTGCAAACCGAGTCTATGGGGACAAGGTCAACGGTCTGATCGTGGACTACGCAAATGTCTTCACCGAATTGGAGAAAGCCTTAGCGATCTACGGAAACGGAAAAGACGGCGGCGAGATGCCAGTAAAAGACAAGAGCGAGTTGATCGAAGCTCTTAAGATTGCTTTGGAACAAATTAGGGATTTCTGCCGGAAACAGAATGTTGATCTGGAAGTGATCATCAAAGACCCCGTGTCTCACTTTATTCCAGCAGTGAACCAGCTTCTGCGCACCGATGCCGTGAAGGACGAGTTCCTAGCCCATGATCGCGACGTTCAACGACTCTACAAAGCAGTCATGCCGGACCCAATCATCCCGACGCTTGCCCCTCTCTCTCAGGTGATCGATCAACTGGCCAAAGCGATACGCGCTCAGTCTGATCCAGTGGATATTACTTTGGTGATGGATGATATTTCCAGTGTCTTAGATGGGGCAATTGTTGCGGAACCCCATGTCAAACCAGGAGAAAAAGCCAAGACGGTTGACTTGAGTCAAGTTGACTTTGCGGTCCTTGAGAAGAAGTTTGCTAAGAGTAAGACCAAGAACACCCAAGCTCAACAATTACGAGCCCTCATCGAACGGAAACTCGACAACATGATCCGTCTCAATGCGACGCGCCACGACTTCCTTGATCGGTTCCAGAAGATGGTTGAGGAATACAACAATGGGGCTTTGAGTATTGAGGAACTCTTTGAAGAGTTGGTGAACCTATCCAAAGATCTTAACGAAGAAGAACAGCGCCACGTCCGCGAAAATGTCAGCGAAGAACAACTTCAAGAACTTGCATATTACAGCTATATTGCATCAGGAGAACTCGCGAAGAGAAGAGTAAAACTAGAACAGCCAGAGAAGCAATTTTCTGAATACTGGGTAAGAACAGCTCTAACTATGCCCAAACTAGATCAGGACTTTGGGCTAGGAGAAATAGAGAACCTACGTCTACTAATTGGACATCACTCTTGTGAAGTAAAGGAAGTTGTTGATTATCTGTTTTACCAATTAGTGCCAAGCAGTACATTTAAAGATCCTTCAAAACCATTTTGCAAAGAAAGAATTAGCTTAAAAGAACACTTCAATATCCCTGAGAAGATTTTGATACCGAGCTATGAAAAAACTGTAAAGTATCTAGGTCTCTAACTTCAAAGGTTTAAATAAGTATATCGATAGTTAATTTTTAAAAACATTTCCCAATTATTAAAACCTTATTAAAAAGAAAAATTCAGAAAATAAAAAAAGATCTGTTTCTCGTTCCCTGTTAGCAAAAACAGTTTCGGGAAACAGAGAACTGCAAACAGAAAACAGAATTTTGCAAGTTACGAACTAACTACTAAATTCACCCAAGAACCAAAGCTATTTCCTTAACCACCACACCACTAGCCCCTCGACTCTTCTCAAAAACTTCCCTAGCTCTAACTCCAGCCTCAACTCCACCCTCTAAATAATACTCTAAAGCACCTAACAACTCTTTATCATTGTTAACTACTCTCAATCCGCCAACCTCACTCAGCAAACCCACAACATCCCTCACAGTAGAATGATACTCTCCCATCACAACAGGGACTGAGAAGCTGGCTGGCTCCATAGGATTATGTCCGCCAACATCGACTAAAGAGCCACCAACAAAAGCAACACTTGCAAGAGAGTAAACTTTAGATAGCTCCCCCATTTTATCTAACAATAGGACGTCTTGATTAACAGCATCTTCACTTCTTTTTGAAAAGATTACCCCTTCTTCTTTTAATACACGAGCTGTATTTTCAAAATCATGTCTTGGAGCGATGATAAGTTTTAAATTGCTAAATTTTTCTCTAAGCTTTCTATAAGCTCTAACAATTTTAAGATCT
>JALZVD010000274.1 GCA_023300205.1 Akkermansiaceae bacterium
CATTCAATACAACCAGTAACAGGGAGAGTAATCGTTTTTAGAGACATTATTTTTGGAGCTGGATTCTTTTAGACAAAAAAAGGACAGAAAACAAGATGTTTTCTGTCCTTGAAAATTTAGGGCTCGATTAAGCTTAGATCGTCAAATCCTCAATACCTACGACGGTAACATCACCGCCAGGGCGGATGTTGGCGTTGACACCATTGGAGAGTTCGACCTCAAAGACTGCAACATCGTCGTTCCCGGAGCCGCCTGTGATAGGCACTTCGATGAACTTAGAATCCCGGTCTCCAGGCTCCCACGTAAGGGTTGTGGTAGCGACCGCAGTGTAGTGAGTTCCTGCGTCGGCGGCGACTTGGCCAGCCCCGGCAGTGGCCTCTCCAGTAGCAACGTCGATGGACGAGGTCTGGGCGATCTCACCGCTACGACGAACTTCCAAGCGGACGACCGAAGGCGCACCCGTGTAGGCTGTGGTAGCTTCTCCTGCGGGCAAGAGACCCACAGTAGTCGGGGCGAGGTTTGCTGGGGCGACACAGTCACCGTCTGACTCGGGGACTTGGCCGTCACATGCGGCACACTCCGCCATAGAGGCGTCGGTGACATTGTCGCATACTGTGAAGTCCTGGCCAGTGGCGAACTCGTCACGCTGTTGCGGGATAGGGCGGTTGAAGACATCGACAACGTAACCTTCACGACGGTTGTGGCGGTAGGCAATAAAGCCTGAGAGTTCAGGGTATTTATTAGACCAACGATATTCGTGGCGGGCGACCATGCGGAACTTGTCGTTATAGTCGTTGTCCTCAATGTAGGCCTTCTCGCGGATAGCTACGTCGTAGTTAACTCCGACGTTCGCTTCGCCGATGGTCTTCATAGGCTTCTTGAAGGCGTAGTGCATGAAGGACTCGGGGTGGATGTGCGGCATCAAAGTCGCCATGTCGTAAGTCACTCCAGAGTCACTGTCGATGAATGAGACCTCGTCGTAGTCGTGATTCGGCACGACAACAAGACCGCCTTCTTCACCGGGGGCGTTCTTCCAAGGGTAGACGCGAACGAAGTTGAAGTTAGGCTTGCCAGCAACAACACCGGACTGCTTGAAGTAGCCCCGGATGGGGTATTCATTGAAGTAGCAACGGATCATGTCGTAGTCGCTGGACTTACGGCCTTTCATGTCGGCTTCAGGGTCTTCCAAGAGGCTCCCGCTGTAACGGGTGAGATCGTCCGCGCCTAAGCCCGCACGGTTCACATTGAAGTTG
The DNA here is from genome assembly GCA_023300205.1 of Akkermansiaceae bacterium. Lineage (GTDB taxonomy): Bacteria > Verrucomicrobiota > Verrucomicrobiia > Verrucomicrobiales > Akkermansiaceae > Rubritalea. Next base: position 1,254 of record JALZVD010000274.1, read on the forward strand.
TGAGCCCTGATAGCATTCTTCCAGTCTTCCATAGGCATCTCGACTTCGAGCATCCAGCCTTCGCCGACCATCATGTTCTTGGTCCGCATCTCGGCAATGAGGTGACGACGATACTCCAAAAGGAAGTGAATAGAGATAGCGAAGAGAGGTGGTGCCTCCCAGCCGCCTCGGGTTACGCCAGACCATTCAGGCCCAGTGACAGAAGCGTTTGCTTCACCGAAACGGATGACGTTATCAAGGAGGTTATCCGAGAAGTTGTCGAAGCCGTATTGTGAAAAACTGTTACGGAAGCCTTCAAAGTAGCCTTCAATCTGAGGGCGGGTGAAGCGGTCCAGTTCGCGGACGCACTGCGTGGGGGTCTTGAGGGCGATGCGGTAGTCCTCAAAACCACGGCGACGGTAGCCTTGGGAGAACGGAAGTTCACACGCTCCATGACAGGAGTTATCATCCATGTCATTGATAGAGGTGTTGAAGAGGCCATTGCGTCCCGAGAGAGTGCGGCCCTCCATATCACCTGCAACGAGGTCACGGGGTTCGTGGTCGATGTTGGTGTAGGCGCGAGACTCCAACTGGGCTGTGCCGTAGATGTAGGAATCGTTGTTGTCGCTCCGATCAACGACACCTCCGGATTTGATTTTACGAAGCGCGAGGCGATCCGACATATTGATGCGCTCGTTGACAATGTCACGAACGATCTGCTTCTCTTCATGAAGAGCCGACTTAATTTTAGCGATTTTACTCATTAGTTTTGATGATTGGACGCACAGCGTCTTTCTCCCTCCAACTGACGAGCCACCGTAAGTCCACATACAGAAGAGCTAAGAAGGGGGCGCGACTTCCCTTGGTCCGCTACGAGGCTCTTTCTGCCTGCTGCAAGTGCGGGTAGCACCTACTAGGCTGAAGGCACTCAATCACACCGCTAACTTCCCGTCAATCTTAACATTAAAAAAAAACCCCCGGTGTCGAGAGACGCCGGGGGCCACGGGATATGCCCGCAGTGGGTAGGGATGAAGTTTAATCGCCAAAGATGCTGTGCGCGGAGTTAGGTCGATCCGAAGCAAGTCCCGAAGACTTTTTCTCCTTCTTAACAGGCTTCTTATTGACCTTCTTCTTTCTCCGGGCTTTAGACAGGGTAACAAGCTCCTTGTCTTTCTTGCTTGCTTTAGCCGCCGTCTTAGAAGCGGCCTTCACCGACTCAACAAAAACGTCTTCCATAGTCAGGAACAAGGCAAACTTTCCGAGAGTCTCTTTGCGTAAGAGTTCCACCTTCTTGTTCTGCTTTCTCTTGCTATCAGAGAGGTCATGACCCTTTTCGACCAAGGTGTCAATCTCACTTTGAGAATACGGCTTGGCTCCAAGGACGGTCTCCAGGACGGTCTTCTGAGCTTTCTTGAGAGCTTTGGCTTTCGCTGGGTCCGCCTCAACCAAAGTAGTGAGCATGGCTTCCAAAGAGTCGGGCTCCGCCTTCATCTCGGCTTCGGTCATGTTCCCAAGCCCCGCGAATACCCCTTGCAAGATTTTGGCATTTTTATCGTAGTCTTGAACCCCGATAGCGATCTGCCCTTGCTGCGCTTTTTTAGTGAGATCGGCCTCCATGCGGATAAGCTCTTCAGTGCGAGAAGACTGGTCTTTGAGGAGCTTCAGCACATCATTGACGGACTCCATAGCTTCCCGTTTGTCTTCTCCCTGTAATTCGTCGAGGGGTTCCTCGAAAGGCGAGAACTGGAGAGCGATGTCAGACTTAAACTTATCGTAGGCTTCCCGGCGGTCGGTGTCGCTGGGGAGATCTCGGATTCCTTTGTATCGGTCGTAGAGAGGCCCGTATTCACTTTTCAAGGCTTCACCGTTTTTGGGGAGATCCAAGCTGACCCCCTCAACAGCGTCGAGGACTTTCCGTTTCTCGTCCCTGAAAGTGGGATCGTCATCGGGAGACATGCGGGCACTCGTCAACTTTTGGACTTCCGCTTTAAGGGTCGAGTTCTCGTCTTCGACCCCCTCGGTGCGGAGTTCTAAGTCGTCGAACTCTTGTTTAAGAATCTTTAATTCACGACCGCGCTGCTTGGCTTGTTTTTGGGCAACCGATTCCGACACTTCGTCGTCCTCGTCCCCATCATCGTTGGAGTCGTCTTCGTCAGAGTGGTCGGAGTCGTCATCGTCGTCATCGTCGTCGGAGTCGTCATCGTCGTCATCGTCGTCCGAGTCGTCTTCGTCAGAGTGGTCGTCGTCCTTATCGTCTGAGTCATCATCATCATCATCATCATCATCATCATCATCATCATCGTCTTCGTCAGAGTGGTCTTCGTCAGAGTGGTCGTCGCCCGAGTCGTCGTCATCGTCGTCATCTTTGAAGTCGGCGTCGTCGTCATCTTTGAAGTCGTCGTCATCGTCGCCCTTTTTATCTCCGGGATCTCCCCCCTCTTCTGGGAGATCTGAGACGGTCTTGCCCACCCCAAAGGCATCATCTAAGATGCTACTGGTGGATCGGGCACCCGTTTCAACGCTCCCAGGTTTCACGTTCTCATTGAACATGGCAAGGATAGGTGCAAAGAGCTGGAGTAAGAATTGGCCAAAACTTGGCTTAGGATAGGATAGGATAGTATTCATGTTTCTTTTAGGTAGATTGTTAGGGGGTTGAGTTAGTCGTTAAAGTCATCATCGGATTCAGGTTCTTGCTCTCCATAGGACTCATGCGCAGAGGCCATAAGAAGGAAGCTGTCACGGATCTCGCCAATGGCTCGGACTACCGCCCACTCTTGAAGCCTCGCTTCTGCGGGGTCTTCCGAGTCTGAACGGTAGTCCCGTTGGACTTGGTCAAGGACCGTATTTACATCGGGCTTACAGGCTGCGATGTTACGAATCAGAGTTCCATCTGCGAGTAGGGTTTTGAATTCATTAGAGGTTTTGACACCGTTCATGAATTGCTCCATCATTTCAGCTTTCATAGATTTAGTTTAAGTGGTTGCACGATCTTTGGCGTTTTTCGCTTCCTGCATGGCAAGCTGACGAACGCTCAAAATTTCTTTGAAGCCGTTGGCTCTCTCCTTCATTGAAGTGTTCCGCTCATTGAGACGGGTAAGGCGTTCTTGATTGGCTTGCTTGATCCCAAGCTCTTGGGCCTTCAGAGCGAGAGCTTGGTCTTTCTGTTCAAGCTCAATCTGTTTTTCAAGGGGAATGCTGTCAGGACCCTCCTCTTGCTGCTGCTCTCTCTCCTCGACTTCCGAAATGGGGGTCTGGGCAGCATTGATAAGCTTTTGGTAGTCCTGAAGGAAGGGCGCGGCTTCATTGATGGTTGTCTTATCCCCAAGGAGGACTTCGAGGTGTTCCGCCAAGTGTTCGGCGACTCCTGTGAAAGTAAGCACATCATCTTTGTCCCATGGACGGACCTCATGACGGGCGAGAAGCATTTGCATGTCTCGGAGGTGAACGGGGATGTGATCTTGGTGGATGTCGTCAACACCAATGGAGACAGAAGCCCCGGCGGAGGAGAATCGCTCAATAGTGTCGTATTCGTTCTCAGCGATGACTTTCTGTTGGTTGATGATGATCTTGGGGATTTGAACAAGGGTCTCAGCCAAGTGCGGGTCTTGAGTGCGAAGCTGTGTCGCAAGACGCACGATGATGGGGCGAACTTGGGGGGCGTATCGGTCGAGGTTAGCCATTAGCCAGTCGGCGGTGTCCACCTGGGCACGGCGGTCTCCGTTGGCGATGTTTCTCTGGGCTCGCACTTCAATGTGTAAGAAGCGGCCATACTCTCGTTCGCCAAGTGCTTTATAATCGACCCCCTCTTCTTCGAGCTTCTTTTGGGTCCATTTGATTTCATTGTAACCTTCGGTGCCGGGCTCCGGTTCGGACTGGAGAACTCGATAGACAATCATTTCGAGGAGCATGTCGAGGCAGTCGTAGGCTTCTCCGAGACGGTTGGCCTGGATGTTGCCGGAGACTTGCTGTTTCTCCAAAGCTTCAACACGGAGGTCTCCTGTGCCTCCAGCGCCACCAGGCGACCCGGCGATAGCTGAAGAGCTACTTTCAAGAATCGACATAGGGGTCTGGAGGTGCGAAGTCGGCGCATCCATGTCGAGTTTCTGAAGCCCTTTGGGGGCGACGAGCTGCCGGGTGATGTCCCACTTAGCTACTTGGCCGACGTTGGCGTCGTCGGTCATTTGGAGCTTAGGCATAGCCCGGATCTTATCTCCTTGGATCATCAAATTGAGCAGGTCCTCAAGATCCTGCGATGAATCGAACATGAGTTCCGCAACCCCTCGCATCGTCGAAGTCGTTTTCTCGCCGCCAATCTCATTATCAACACTGACGAACGCGAGCCAGTCAAACACGTTGTCGAAAGCCTTATCTTCATAGGCCAGGATCAAGGAGTCGCTAGTCTCGTCCCCTTTGTCGAGTTTTCTGGAAGGCTGAACATCTCCGTCCTTGGTGGGGTTGATGGCCTCCTGTTCCACGAAGAGAGTCTTGCTGACATACAACGAACCATCGTCTTCATCGACTTTGACTTCGTAATACTCCCAACAATCCAGGGTGGTGACAGACGTTTCTTCACAACTCTCGCTGCGAGTGCTACGAGTGATATTTTCTCCATGTGTTGGGAAAGCGTTAGACTCGTTCTCAGGCTGTTCCTTCAG
>JALZVD010000275.1 GCA_023300205.1 Akkermansiaceae bacterium
CTGTCATTCTGTCCCATGAAGCCTAAAAGAGCTGAATGGATCATTTTACCATTTGAAATAGCCTCAGTACGAGCTGATGACTCCAAGTGTTTCATGATTGGTCCGTATGAGAGACCAGCTAGTGATGCGATGATCGCGATCACCACGAGCAGTTCCACAAGTGTGAAACCCTGACGTTTACGCTTTTGCGTTGGTTGTATATTTAATTTCATTTTTTTATCTATGTTACTTATATATGATGCTTTGTTTCTCTATCACTAGAGAAGCTTTAGCGGTTTATGTATCGGATGAAAATGACTTCATCCATCTATAAAGATAGTCCATTCCCCGCAGAGAACAAGTGAAAAGTTACCGCCAAGCTAACAAAATGACACTATTTAAGGACGCATCATTCAACCTCATCCATTACCCCAGCCAAGAAACCATAACCACGCTTATCCGGATGAAGCCCCTCAGCCCCACCATGAGCACAAATCGAAATAGTAGTCACACTCAGAATAAAAAAGACATAAAACAAATACTTTATCCTACCTACTACGCTGAGGAAGGTGCACACTACCGACAAACAGCAAAGCCTATACCTCCATCGAAATAACAGAATTATGCCCGCCCATACCCACCGCTACCTTAAGTAAAGTAGCATCACGGAAGGAAACAGGATTTTGCGGAAGAGTAAACGGTTCAGCCGGAACAGACAAATCTGGTAAATTCGGAGGCAACTGATGACTACGCATATAATGAGCCAATAGAGCTGTATCCAGTGCTCCACTAGCTCCCACAGAATGCCCAGTAAATGGCTTAAGTGGATGCAGGCTAATTAACTCTTTAGGTTTAAGAGCACTCACCAATGCCGCCTGCTCAGCTTGCGCATGCAACAGGGTCCCACTCGCATGAGGACAAACGGCAGTAATACGCTTGCCTTCTAATTGACCCACAGCCTGCTCAAGACAACTCCTCAGACCTCTGCCATCACTTGGCATTCCTATCGGTGAATCTGCATCCGAGTTACACCAGTAACCAGTGATCTTTGGAGCTCCAGATACCTCCTCAGAACTTAAAACAAGTGCCGTCCCTGCTTCTCCTGGAGAAAATCCAGACGTCTCAGCATGATACGGATCATTGATCCCATTCGTAGTTAGTACACCAGTATGCTGATAGTGACTTATAATCTCCGGAACCAGAGGAAGCTCCACACCCAAGACAATCGCAAATTTCACAATACCTGCATCAAGTAACATTTTTGCATAGCCAACTGCATCCAGAGAAGCTGCACACCCACTCGCTATCGTCTGCCATGGCCCGGTAATCCCCAGCTCAATAGATACCGAAGAAGCGATCTCTCCATGCATAGAATTAGATGCCGCCATCAGCTTAAATGGTCTCCTCCCCGGCCAGTCTGTTAGGTAAGCATTCCCTCGTGATGAACCCGCAATAATCGCAGCATGCTTCAAATCCACCGGAGAAAGCCCCGCATCCTCAATTGCCTCCAATGCACAATGAAGTGCCAAAGCAGAGGCCGGCGCCCATTTGCGAGATAACAACAAAGACCTATCTTGAATCCATCCAGCCTGAAGATCTCCATAATCAAAACCTTCTAACAACCCCGTTATAGGTCTTAACCCAGTAAGCCCTTCCTCCATTTTAGAGGCGTGCTCATCAGGCGTATCGCCAAGCCCTGAGAGAGTTGATATACCGAGAATATTGATCATAATGAAGTCGTAAAAATGAAATAGTAAAAGTCTGAAATCACGCTAATCTATTTACTTGATCTCCGCTAATCTAAAGTGAATTATTAATCAAATTTTTCACCTAACATGTGACTATTTAGCTCTACTAACTGTCTAAATAATTGAACACAGCAGAAAGATCTCCTTTATGCTAAATTATCTTCTTTCATCATTGACGATTACGATTGTATGGCTACCTTATTGAAATCTTTAAACGAACACAAGCTTAGCAAAGCAGTGAGCAAAAAAAATCAAATTCTGGTCGGAAAATTCGACAACTTCTCTTGGATCCGCTGCGAAGGCAAAGGTTCATTCTCCAATAGCCCGCAGATGAAACAATGGGCTGAAGCTCAAGTTACTAATGGCAAAACATGCCTAGTGATAGACTTAGAAGAATGCACAGGCATGGACTCCACCTTTATGGGAACAATGGCCGGTATAGCAATGAGAATGGCTAAGCTTCCTAATGGTGTTCTCCAAGTCACTGGAGCCAGTGATAAAAGCAGACACTCACTAGAAGATTTAGGTCTCAGTATGCTCCTAGAAATAGAGCCTGCAGACGCAAATTGGCAACAGAACATCTCAAGCATCCGCCAGTCTCTTCAGATTTGCCAAGATAGCGCCAAGGTCGATAACACCCAACACGTTTTTGATGCTCACAAAATTCTCTGCGAAGCCGATGATGCCAATGACGAAAAATTCTCTACCGTATTAGATGTCCTAGAAGCTGAATTAGAAAACCGTATCCAGCAAAGCCAGCACACTAAAAAGATTCAGCATCGCTCCTAGCTTTCTCATTAGGACAAGCGCTCTAGAAAATGAAACAATCTACATGATACTAGCCGCTTATTCTGAACGCCTCCACCTAAACCTATCCTGGCCTAACGTATTGGTAGGCTTATTGGGCGCCATCACCATCATATACCTCTTCCTTCTCTGGCGTAAAACTCGCCAAACTCTTCAGGAAACCAAAGACCAAAAAGATCAACTCGAAGGAGAAGAGAACCGTATGTTCGCCTTCCTTCACACCCTCGGCTTAGCCATTGAAGAAGATCACTCTGCTGGAAAACTCCATCGTGAAATCGTAGATGGGCTCGTCACCGTTGTAAACGGAATTGGCGGAGCTATCTACCTTCTAGACAAACGTGAACGCTACCTACTCCCATCCTATCTCAGCGAGCACTGCCCTCAACTCATCGGCCTACCCGTTGAAGTCAGAGAAAAGGCAAAGCTCAACCCTAAAGCCATCAAAAGCGCGATCCGACTCAGTAAAATACCAGCAGATGACGGAATGCTAGGAAGTATACTCAGTAGCCGTGTCGCACAACATGTACCTGACGTAAAAAACCATGAAGCATTCCGTGACGCCTTCACTCACTTCGATGAAGAAATTTCAGCTCTAATCGCTCCAATTACTTACGGAGGAAGAGATCTAGGGCTACTCATCATCACCAGAGACAGAGACAGCAGAGCATTCTCAGAAAGTGAATTTAAACTCTTCCAGTCCGCCAGTGAACAGTCCGCATTTGCCCTCGGTAACGCCAAAATACATCACGAAGCAAACGAGAAAAGAAAATTTGAGAGCGAGCTCAGAATAGCCAGAGAAGTCCAGAGCATCCTCCTACCTAACTCAGATCCTCACATCCCAGGCTACCGTATTTTAGGCACTAACTCACCTGCACGCATCATCAGCGGAGACTACTTTGACTACATCCCACTTGAAAATGGCAAGACCGCCGTTGTCATTGCAGACGTCACAGGAAAAGGAGTTGCGGCAGGGCTTCTGATGGCAATGTGCCGCACCGCTCTCCGCTGCGAACTACTCCGCAACCAAGACCCTCTAGAAGCACTCTCACGCGTAAATAAACAAATATTTGCTGACATCCGCGAGGACATGTTTATCAGCCTAGCACTATATATCCTAAACGACAAAGACGGTAACATTCAACTCGTCTGTGCAGGCCATGACAAAGCCCCGCTAGTAAGAAAAAATGGAGATTTAGAATGGATCAAACCACCTGGCCTAGCCATCGGCTTAGACGACGGAGACGTCTTCTCCAGAGTGACTAAACTCCATGACATTCAGCTAGAATCAGGTGATAGCCTCCTACTCTACACAGATGGAGTCACAGAAGCCATGAATCCTGAGCAAGACGAATACGGACAAGAAAGAATGGCAAATGCCTATAGAACCGCCGCCCCAGGTGGTGCTGAGCACATCGTCACCGAGCTCAGTAAGAACCTCCAAACCTTCGTCGATGGCTACCACCAAATGGACGACATCACCATCATTGCGATCGAGAAAAGATAAAGTAACCTTCCCAATAACAAGGTCTCTAACCTCTCTCATCCATCCATGAATCAATCTCCGCTTAAAGCTCTCGTCTACTCACTCATTTGCGCTCTACTATTCGGCAGCGCATTTCCAGCGATAAAAACAGTCTACGACGAATGGAGATCACTCGGGTTAGAAATCACCCTCTTCTCCATCTGGATTTTCGCAGGTATCAGATTCATCATCGCAGGCATAGGACTTCTCTCTGTATCCAGACAACCACTCAAAGAATTAAAAAACACACCCTGGAAACTACTCCTACTATTCACCCTAGGACAAACAACCATTCAATACCTATTTTTCTATCTAGGCGTATTCCTTTCCAGCGGAAGCCTTGCAGCACTACTCGCTGGTTCAGGTAGCTTCTGGTGGATGATCATGGCGCCATTGATCGTCAAATCCCCACCGCCTAACAAACTACAATGGATAGCTGTAATCTTCGGATTCATCGGTGTAGCAATCGCTGTTTACTCGCCTGGAAACGGAGCCAGCAATCCATTACTGGGAGCACTATGTATCCTAACAGCCACCCTATCTGGCGCCATAGGCATCATCATATTTGGAAAAATAAAACCCACTATGGGAGCCAAAGCAGGCTCAGGATTCGCCTTACTATTTGGTGGTATCACGCTCTTCATCATAGGCTCTCCAGCGTTCTCACAGCTACCTCAACTCATGACCCCAAAAATCATCATCCTCATAACCTGGCTAGCCTTCGTCTCCGCCATGGGCTTTGCACTATGGAACCATCTCTCCACCATTTACCCAGTATCACTACTAGCCAGCTATCGCTTTCTCATCCCTCTCTGTGGCGTAATCGAGTCACTCATCTTCCTAAAATCAGAATCACCCGGCATCGGCCTGCTCATCGGAGGACCCATCATTCTCGCATCCATCTACTTCGCCCAAAAATTTCAGAAAAAAAGCCCATGAGATTGACCACATTTCTACAACCTGTTAATCCTCTAAACCATGAATAAAGCCTACCTAGAACTCGTCACTCTCAATAAAGAAATCAGCCTCCTCAGTAGTGCCGCATCTTCCCTAAGTTGGGACCAGGAAACCTACCTCCCTAAAAATTCGATCAATCACAGAGCAAATCAACTCTCATACCTTTCTGGAAAAATCCACGCCATGTCGACTGATAAGGATTTTCAAGCCAAACTACAAGCCGCTGAGCAAGCTGGAACTAGCAACCTAACAGAAGCAGCAAACCTTCGCGAATGGAGACACCAATTTGATCAATCAAATAAACTCCCCCAAGAACTCGTCGAGCGAGCCTCTCAAGCTGCCTCTCTAGGACAAGCTGCCTGGTCATCTGCTCGTGAAAAAAATGAATTTAACATCTTCGCCCCCCACCTCAAAACTCTAATCGATATCGATAAAGAAAAAGCCGAACTCTGGGGATACGTAGACGAACCATATGACGCCCTACTCGGATGTTACGAACGCGGCACCAAGACATCAGACATCGCAAAGATATTTGACTCCTACCGCCCACAAATCAAAGAAACTGCGCGCCTAGCCGTAGAAAAATCCAATTCCTTCCCACCTCGTAAGCTTAAAGGAAATTTCCCCATTGAAGCCCAGAAAATACTCAATCAAGAAGTCGCTGAATACCTAGGTTTCGACTTCGATAGCGGCAGAATAGACACAACTACCCACCCGTTCTGTACCACACTAGGACCACAAGACATCCGCCTCACCACGCGCTACGACGAACAAGACTTCACCTCATCACTCTTCGGAGTCATGCATGAGACTGGCCATGGACTCTATGAACAAGGAATCCCCGCAGATGACTTTGGAATACCTAGCGGAAATGCTATTTCACTAGGTATCCACGAATCACAATCACTCCTCTGGGAAGCCCACGTCGGTCGGTCTCGTAGCTTCTGGAATAAGTGGCTTCCTCGCACGCAAGAACTCTTCCCTCAAATGCAAGACTGGTCGCTAGAGGAATTTCTCCACACCATTAACCAAGCCAAATACTCCCTCATCAGAGTAGACGCAGATGAAGCCACCTATGACCTACACATCCTTCTCCGTTTCACACTAGAAAGACAAATTATTAACGGAGAAATCAACATCGCAGACATCCCCTCAGCGTGGAACGAAAAATCCCAAGAACTGTTCTCCATCACACCACCCTCAGACACCCTTGGATGCCTCCAAGACATCCACTGGTCAATGGGCGGTTTCGGCTACTTCGCCACCTACACACTCGGAAATCTCAATGCATCTCAACTTTTCCACTCCGCCACAAAAGAAAAAACTATCCGCGAAGCATTTGACCGCGCAGACTACCTCCCTCTCTTAGGCTGGATGCGTGAGAACATCCATCAACACGGCTCCACATACCTCCCACAAGACCTGATGGAAAAAGCAACAGGAGAAAAGACGAATCCTGAATACCACCTTGCTCACCTCAAGCGCAGGCTTCTTGATGAAAGCTAAAACTCTTCAAACATCTCAACATTGTCATCCCTGAACAAATAGTATAGATACATAACTAATGAAAAACATCCAGAAACTCCTCATTCTTTCTCTAGTCTCTCTAACAATCCAACTCACCAGCTGTGCTCACACAGCTAGCCCAGCAGTAAATAGTAATGGCCAGATCAATACCGTGCGCGCCAGTAACTCTCTTCTTGAACAAGGCGTAAAGGAGTTTGAATCGATGAAACAAAAAAAACGTATCTCTACGAATTCCGCCTACAATGCCCAGATCCAGCGCGTAGCCACTAGACTAAAGCAAACAATCAACATACCAGGTGCTCGTTGGGAATTTGTCGTCTTTGAAGACCCAACACCAAATGCCTTCGCCCTCCCAGGAGGAAAAGTAGGTATCCACACTGGCATATTGCCTATCACTAAGAATGACGCCGGACTAGCGGCCGTCCTCGGTCATGAAATCGCGCACGTCACTCGCAACCACGCAGGATCACGTAAAACACAAGCCACAGGACTAGCCCTTGGAGGTCTCTTACTAGACCAGATCGCCAAACGCAGCGGCTCCAGCACTTCAGACAGAGTCAAGCTAGGATCACTCTACGG
>JALZVD010000276.1 GCA_023300205.1 Akkermansiaceae bacterium
GTAGACACACATAGCAATATGACCATAGATGATAATATTTTCATAGCTGTATCTTAGTAGATCATTTAGAGGAGTCAAGGCTGTATTATTTGCTATTATCTATGGCGTAATGATTTATACAAAAAACCCTTTACTCGAGTGAACGAGTAAAGGGTTTGAAATGTGTTTTGTTAGGCTGCTAATTAGATGCCGAAGCGCTCGTAGCGTTTGATGGTGAGTGTGTCACCAAGGTCCTTACCTTTCGCAGCGAGGAGTTTCGCGATGCTGAGGTCTGGGTCTTTCACGAATGCTTGTTCAGTGAGAACTTGCTCGCTGTAGAACTTGTTGATCTTACCGATGAGGATCTTGTCGATGATGGCCTCTGGCTTGCCGTCAGCAATGAGTTGCTTGCGGTTGATCTCGTTCTCTTCTTCAACGACTGAGCCGTCGATATCATCGCGAGAAAGTCCTGCTGGGCTTGCTGCAGCGATGTGGAGTGTGATGTCTCTGAGTAGTGTGGCGAAGTCGTCGTTCTCAGTGGTAGAGGTGTTTTCACATGCTACTTCAAGAAGAACACCAACTTTGCCACCCATGTGTATGTATGAGGAAACAGATCCGCTGTCCGCTACGTCGAAACGCGCAAGGCGTGAGATCTTGATTACTTCTCCGAGCTCTGAGAACTTGGCTCCGAGTGCATTTTCAACTGTTCCTTCACCGAATGAAACTGCGAGAGCTTCTTCAGTTGTTGCTGCTCCGCTGTTAGCGATTGCTTCTAGGATTTCTGCAACCCAGGCTTGGAATGCATCGTTCTTAGAAACGAAGTCAGTCTCACAGTTTACCACTGCGAGGATACCTGACTGGCCGCATGATGCTACGTGAGTAGCTACGATTCCTTCTGTTGTCTCACGGTCTGCACGGTCACTACGCTTAGCTTCTCCCTTTTCACGGAGGAGCTTAGCAGCGGCTTCGAGGTCGCCGTTTGTTTCTGTGAGAGCTTTTTTGCAAGCCATCATGCCTGCACTTGTTTGTTTACGCAGTTCTGAAACTGCTGATGCTGAAATAGCCATATCTATTGTATGAATTATTTTTGTATGAGTAATTATCCTTTTGATGCGACTACGATAGAGTCAACAAGATTCTGAAGTATGATACGGATAGAGCGGATAGCGTCGTCGTTTCCTGGGATAGGGTAGTCAACTTTTGCTGGGTCAGCATTCGTATCAACGATAGCAATCACTGGGATGTTGAGGCGACGAGCTTCTGCAACTGCGATTGTTTCACGAGCAGAGTCTACGATAACGATAGCGTCAGGGAGTTTCTCCATGTCACGGATACCGTCTAGGTTACGGAAAAGCTTAGTGCGCTCACGGCCTAGGGCAGCGAGTTCTTTCTTAGACATAGCCTTGAACTCAGCAGATTTCTCGATGTCTTCAAGGTATTTGAGACGCTCTACAGATTTGCGGATAGTGGAAAGGTTAGTGAGTGTGCCACCGAGCCAGCGATGGTTGACGTAGTATTGACCAGCTGCACCGGCTGCTTCTTTGACTGCTTCTTGAGCTTGGCGCTTACATCCTACGAAGAGGATCTTCTTGCCTTTACCTGCGAGGTCTGTGAGGTATGCACTTGCTTTATCAAGGCATTGAACAGTTTTCTCTAGGTCGATGATGTAAATACCACCTTTGTCCTTCATGAGGAAAGACTTCATCTTCGGGTTCCATTTGCGCGTCTGGTGTCCGTAATGAACTCCAGCGTCAACCATGTCTTTAATTAGTTCGTTAATCATTTTGTTTAAGTTGCTTACCTTGATTCAGGTTTGCTATTATTTTGGTGAAAAGCCCGTCGCATTTTGGGTCCTCGCTTGCCAGTACTTTTCGTTTTTTTGCGACGGCTAAAAACAAGCGCTCGGGGGCTTAACGTGCTGAGGTTGATTTAGCAAGTAAATTGATGGGAAGTTTTTGAAAAAACAGGAGGTGCTTAAGGTGTCTGAAATATAATCAATTTTAGGGGTTGTTGAGTGATTGATTCTGACGTGCTTGACCTGAGTGGAAGTCAGTATTATGTGTGTGTGATGAATATAACAGAGGCAGCGGCGCTGATGGCGCATCGTAGGAGTGTTAAGCCGGCTAATATGGATGCTGATAAGGAGATTTCTGATGGGTTATGGCAGACGTTGATCGGGTGTGCGAACTGGGCCCCTAGTCATGGTCAGACTGAGCCTTGGAGATTTACGATTTTTCGTGGGGGTAGTAGGAAGCATGTTGCTGAGGCATTGCAGGCTGCTTATAAGGCGGAGACTCCTGAGAGGGAATTTAAGCAGCAAAAGCATGATAATATGGGTAAGTATCCACTTGAGGTTCATGCGGTGGTTGCTATTGTGATGAAGCGTGGTGATTTACCTAAGGTTCCTGTTTTGGAGGAGGTCGAGGCGGTTGCTTGTGCTGTTCAGAATATGCATTTGGCGGCGTCTGCGGCGGGATTAGGAATGTATTGGTCCTCACCTGCGGCTACTTATGGTGCGAGTTTTGCGGAATTTCTGAAGTTAGGAGATGATGATAAATGTCTGGGTGTTCTCTATGTGGGCTGGCCTAAGGAGGGGACAGAATGGCCTAAGGGTACTAGGAAGCCGGCAATGGATAAGGTTGTGTGGAAGTAGGTAGATACGATGTCGTCTAAGCTACCAGAGCTCCGCGCTAGGATGCACACTGTGCCGCTAAAGCCAGGTGTGTATATTATGCGCGATAGGCTCGGGCATGTGATTTATGTGGGGAAGGCGAAGGTGTTGCGTAAGCGGTTGGGATCGTATTTCCTGCCTTCGCGGAAGAAGCGTGCGGATCTGAAGACGCGGGCGTTGTTGGATTCGATATGGGATTTTGAGACCCATACGGTGCGGAATGAGGAGGAGGCTCTGATTTTAGAGGAGAAGTTGATTAAGCAGTATCGGCCACGTTATAATATAGCGCTGAAGGATGATAAGCGGTATTTCTTAGTGAAGATAGATTTACAGGCGAAGTATCCTATTTTTAAGTTATGCCGAATCCGCCGGAATGATAGCTTTAAGTACTTCGGGCCATTTGTTCATAGCCGGGCATTGATCGCTACGTTGGAGTGGATTAATAAGGAATTTGGTATTTGGACGCAGGCTCCTGTGTCTGAAGATGACCCGGCGTATAAGCAGGTGGGTGAGGTGCTGAACCGTCGTTATGGGGAGCAGTATGTGGGGGAGATTTCTGATCAAGAGTATCATGAGCGAGTGTCTGAGGCTTGTGCCTTGCTTTCTGGAAAGGGGCGGCGAGAGCGGGTAAATCGGCTTAAGGTGGAGATGGAAGAAGCGGCTTCGGGTTTGGATTTTGAGAAGGCTGCTGAGTTACGGGATGTGATCGATAACTTGGAGAAGACTACGATAAAGGCGCGCCAGTTTGCACATGCTAAGTCAATTCCTACGACGGTTTTGCCAGCCGAGGATTTGGCGGAATTGGCAGATTATTTGAAGCTTCCTAGGCCGCCTGCGATGATGGAGTGCTTTGATATTTCTAATGTGTCATCGACTCATAGTGTGGCATCGATGGTGCGGTTTCTGAATGGGGCGCCGGATAACTCGAATTACCGTCGGTATAGGATCAAGACGGTTGATGGGCAGGATGATTTTGCATCGATGGCGGAGGTTGTGAGGCGTAGGTATTCTAGAATAGCGACAGAGAGTATGAGGGCTAATCCTGAGTATGCGGAATCACAGGAAGATCTTACGGAGCTTTTGTATCGATTAAGAGCGGAGGGCGCTAGTCCGATTGCTTTGCCAGACCTGGTGATTGTTGATGGAGGTAAGGGCCAGCTTTCTGCTGCGTATGCGGAGCTGACTAAGTTGGGTCTGCATGATTTACCTATTATTGGTTTGGCGAAACAGCGGGAGGAGATTTTCTTTCCTGGGAATAGTAAGCCGTTGAGGATAGATCATAATCAGGGAGCGCTTAAGCTGATGCAACGTATCCGTGATGAGGCTCACCGGTATGCGAATCTTTATAATGAATTACTTTTGAAGAAGCGGATGAGGGAGAGTCTGTTAGATGACTGCCCTGGGATGACTGAGGGGAGGAAGAATGCGTTGCTTAAGAAATTTGGCTCTATTGCTAAGATTAAGAAGGCTACGCAATTGCAGATAGAGTCTACTCCGGGGATAGGGCGTTTGACGGCGGAGAAGATTATCCATTATTTTCATTAGTGGGGTTTGTTTTTGTAAGTAGGTTTAGTATGATTTTCAGGCAAATTGACCATGCAATGACGTATACTACGAAGATGAGGCATAGGCTGATGTTTTTCCACCATGTGGGGTTCTCTTTTGCGTAGTCTAGTAATGGCCATCTTAGGTATCCGTTGCAGAGGAATAGGTACATGGAGATATTTCCAAGATACAGCATGGTGAGGTCTAATAGATGTATTTTGCTTAGCTTGGCAGCGACTTTACGGAGTAGAGGGATGAGTAGGATGGTTATGGATAGGCTGGCAGTGATCCATATGGTTTCGTTGAAGTTTCCTATGATAAATAAGATGAAGGCGGTGATGAATACCCAGCGAGGAATAGATAGTTTTTTATGGTTTGCGGCGAGCATTCCGAGAGCGCATAAGTCGAGGTGGCCGAGGATGGTGTGATTGATGTTGATTGAGAATATCTGATCCAGCGATATGGCGAAAAAATATTCTAATAGGAGAGAGCTCACTAAGATGAAGATGAGGAAGTTTGATTGCTTGAATACTTTTTGTTTTAAGAGGAGTGGGACGATGAGATAGAACTGAACGATGACAGCTATAAACCACCACGGTCCAATGGGGTGGTAGATATTGCTGGGAATGAAATTAGAAATGCAGATGATTTGGCGGACTAGATTGACTCCTTGATTTGCGATTACGTCTGTAAATCCGAAGCGGATACTGTTGTGTAATAGGTATCCGCAGGCGGCGATGAGGATGGCGGGGTAGAGTGAGAATAGTCTTTTCTTCACGAAAGAGTAATACGAGGGTGAGGAGTTTCGGTATTTAAGGGCGACTCCGTAGCCACTTAAAAAGAAGAATACTTGGACGCCATAATGACCTAGATAGGTGAAGATGATTCTGAGGGAATCCAATGGGTTGATCCATATTTCTTGGAAAAAGACTTGGCCTTTCCATGACGAATAGCTGAATTCATTTTCTCCTGGATAGAGCGAGATTAGGTGCAGAAAATTATGCATTATAATCATCAAGATAGCGAGCGAACGTATTCGATTGCTTTCTGTGAGAGTGATCTCGCTCCATTGGTATGTTGATGATTTCATTTTCTGAGATTCGAAAATTCATGGCTTTTAACTGGATTGGCAAGGTTATAAAGCGAAACGGGCATTTTTTCATTTGTGGCGAGTGTTCTATTCCAAGTGGCTACTTATCTGGAAGGATCTTGACTTTTGTTGTGATGCTGGCAATCAAGAGCCAGCAAAATTTAACTACTGACCACTAATAATGAACGTCTCACTCAACTGGCTGAATGACCACCTGGACCTCAGCAATCACTCTATCCAAGAACTTGATGATCTCCTTACCTTCGCAGGTGTTGAGGTAGAGGGAATACATCAACAGGGTCTTAGTACGGAGCTTGTGGTGGTGGCACAGATTAAGGAGGTTGCGCAGCATCCAGATGCGGACCGGTTGAAAGTCTGCCAAGTGGATGCAGGAGAGGGTGGCTTACGCCAGATCGTGTGTGGGGCTCAGAATTATAAGTTAGGTGATAAGGTGCCTTGTGCTCTTCCTGGTGCAGATCTGGGTGGTGGGTTTATTATCAAAGATGGTAAGCTCCGCGGAGTGGATTCTAAAGGCATGCTTTGTGGTGGGAGTGAGATTGGCATCCCTGATGAGGCGGATGGTCTTCTGATTCTTCCTGAGGATTCAGAGATAGGTAAGCCATTGATGCAAATGTATGAGTCAGATACGATTATTGAGGTAGAGGTGACTCCTAACAGACCAGATTTACTGAGT
Source organism: Akkermansiaceae bacterium (assembly GCA_023300205.1). Lineage (GTDB taxonomy): Bacteria > Verrucomicrobiota > Verrucomicrobiia > Verrucomicrobiales > Akkermansiaceae > Rubritalea. The sequence goes on from JALZVD010000276.1 coordinate 5,980, forward strand.
CATACGGGTATGGCGCGTGAGCTATCTGCGCTTACTGGCTTAGAGAGGAAGTTACACACTTATCCGATCTGTGATGATAAGGAATTTCTGAGTTTTGTTTCTCTTTCTGCACCTGAACGCTGTCCGTTCTATACTGTAGTGAAAATTTCTAATGTGAATGTGACTGAGAGTCCTTCTTGGCTAAAGACAAAGTTAGAGGCGATTGGCCTGAGGCCGGTCAATAACATTGTTGATATCACGAATTATGTTCTTCATGAATTAGGTCATCCTCTGCATGCGTTTGATGCTGCTATGGTGGATCAGAAGTTGGATATCCGTTTAGCGAAAGATGGTGAGGCGTTCACTGCATTGACTGGTGATGAATATAGTCTAACAGGTGATGATCTTGTTATTTCTGATGCTTCTGGTAGCGCACTGGCTCTGGCTGGTGTTATGGGAGGTGAGGACAGTGGAGTGACTGAAACTACGACTGATATTATCTTAGAGTCTGCGTATTTCACTCCTTCCTTTATCCGTAGGACTTCTAGGCGAACTGGGCTTAGTTCTGATTCATCGTATCGATTTGAGCGTGGGACGGACTCACAGAATGTTCTTACGGCATCATCTTATGCGGCGAGGATGATCACTGATATAGCGGGTGGTGAAATTTCTGGCCATACTCTAACAGCTGGCGAAGCGCCAACTCTAGTGGAGCCTGTGCAGCTGGATACTAAGAAGTTGGATCAGCTTATGGGTGGTAGTATTTCACTTGAGGGAGCTAAGCTTATTCTTCGTAAGTTAGGTCTCATTGAGCGTAATGGTAACGTGTGGGAAATACCTCATTATCGCTTGGACCTTAGCCGTCATATTGATCTTGTGGAAGAGATTGCACGGGTGCACGGTTTGGAGAATGTGGCTTCTCGTTATGGTGGGGCTTATGTGGCTGAGAGTGATGTTGATCAGACGTATGATTATCAATTGGCTGTCAAAAAGCATCTTGCGGCACTGGGTCTCTATGAGACGCAGACGATGAAGTTAATCGCGCATGATGCGACTGATAATACGATCGCGAAGATTTCTGATGGGTTACCGCTTAGGCCGCTTGTTGAAGGTGATGTGATTCAGGTGAAGCTTCCTCTTAGTGAGGATCACGCGATTATGCGACCTAGTTTGGTTCCTGGCTTGGTGGCTACTGCGGCTAGAAATATTCGGCAAGGAGCGAAGTCTTTACGCTTTTTTGAGATAGGGAAGCAGTTCCGTAACGCGGGTGGTGGTAAGGCAAAGGATCTGGAGGCTGAGTCTTTAGCATTACTAATCTCTGGTGATAGGGCTCCATCTAACTGGGCGAATAAGCGACCTAGTATTTATGATTTATTTGATCTGAAGGCGATTATTTCAGGGTTGTTGCCTAATGCTACGATTCAGTTAAAGTTGCGTGAGCGAGATGGATTTATTCTCTCTGCGGATGTGCTAGCTGATGATAAGCCTTGTGGAGTATTTGCTCAGCTTAGCCCGTCACGATGCCGTGAGTTAGATTCAACTTCACCGATTTATGTTGCTGAGCTAGACATTAAGAAGCTTCAGCAACTTAGTACTGGTGTGATGAAAGTGATTGAGCTGGCGCAGTTTCCTGGTTCGAGTAGAGATGCGGCGATGGAGGCATCAGTGACGTTGACGAATACACAGGTGGAGCAGGCGATTAAGAAGCATAATGAGTCTCTCCTGGTCAGTTATCATTGTTTTGATGTCTTTACGGATCCTAGCGGTGAGAAGCTTGCTGCGGATAAGAAGTCTATTGCTTATAGTTTTCATTACCGTTCACCGCAGAAGACACTTAAGTCTAAAGAAGTGGATGCGGCTCATAGGGGTCTATTGGACCATTTAGAGAAGACTTTGGGGGTGAGCTACCGTTAAGGGGGGGGAGGTGATCTTCACTCTAGCCGTAGTTTTTCTAGAGTGAGCTAGAGTCGCTAGGTCTTGAAAGTGGTTTGTTGAGTGGTTCTGGGAGTTTGCCCATGCCTTTATCTCCTAGGCGGTTTTGGTCTTTCAGAGCATTTGCTAGGGCAGTTGCCATTTGGTCTCTGTAGCTAGCTTGTGATAGTAGACTTCTTTCTGAGCTGTTTGATAGATAGCCGATTTCTACTAATACGGAGGGGATTTGTGGATTACGAGTGAGTCTTAGGCGTCTTCTTACTAGTCCACGGCTTTTTTCTATGGGGCTGACTGCTGCCATTGCTTGCTGCATGCGCTTGGCCAAACTGTAGCTGTCTACACGGAAATAATATGTCTCTGGGCCCCTCACGTAGCTGGTGCTAGAGTGGTTTAGGTGAATACTGACTAGGACGGCATCATCAAACTTCTTGGTGGCGTTTACGCGGCCATCAAGGCTGACGAAGTAATCACCATTTCTGATGAATACGGCCTTGAAGCTGCCTCTGAGTTTTTCTTTAAGTTTACGAGCAATATCTAGAGCTAGTTTTTTTTCTGAAACTCCATTTACGATGGCGCCTGAGTCTTTTCCTCCGTGGCCGGCATCGATGATGACGGTGCTGAAGTTCTTGGGTCCAGGTTTATGGCCTAGAGCGTCTTTGGTTTTGTTAGTTGAGATGGGTTGATAGGCGGGAGTCTGTTGAGGTGCCTCGATGGCTTGTGTCTTGGTTGGTTGTGTCTTGGTTGCGACTTGTTGTGTGTGGGGGACGGAATATCCAGGGGAGTGAGGTAGCTCACGTTCATAGCTTCCGTAGTAGATAGGGCTTGCGCCGAAATTGTTGAAGTTATTATGGTCACTGTAGTTAGAGCCATTATTAGCTCCATATCCACCGTATCCGCTGCCAGATGAGCAGGCGCTCAAGATCCATGCTATCAGCGCGGCGACGCTGATCATTCCTAAAATCATCCGTGGAGGTTTCATAGGCCCAGAAGTTAAAATACGATCTTTGAGATGACCAGCGAATAAGAAATTTTTAATATCACTTATGAGTCTTGGTTTTATTAAGCTGATGGATTGAGCGCCATTTGTAATTGCTAGGGAAAAAGGCTTCTATGGATTAGAGTGATTCAAAATGCAGAACGAGGGTGTGGCTGTTTAGTTGGAGGGTTACTATGGAGCTATTCTACGATCATGACTCCTTGCATGACTCTCCAGTGACCTGGGAATGTGCATAGGTATGGGTATGTTCCAGGAGTGTTAGGAGCTTTGAATTTTAGCTCTTCATTTTGGTTAGGGTTCACTAGCTTGGAGGCATGGAGGACGTCTTTTGAATCTGGGACGTATGCTTTTTTGATGCTGTCTGGATCTCCTGACATTTGGTCAGCAAGTGCGCCGACTGTCTCTTTGCTACCGGGGGCAAGGATGATGATGTTGTGGAGCATGCTGTCTGGGTTCTCAAAGATGAGGCGGATGTCTGAGCCTGCTTTTACTCGGAATTCTGTGGGTGAGAATTTCATTTGATGTGGGACTGCCTGGATGCGGACTGCTCCTGCGAATTTCTCTTGGCTTTTCTGGTATTCTTTTTCTAGCTTGGCGAGTGTTTTGTTGCTGTTAGAGTATGTGGCATCTGATAGTGCTTCTCCGATGGGGTCGTAGACGTAGATATTTTGTTTGTTTGGTTTTTTAAGGTTGTTGATTTTGACGTCGATGACGTTGATTCCTTTTTTAAGTAGCATGGCTACTTGCTGGTCTTTACTCCAGCGCTCGTTGTCTGAGAGAAGGAGTGTGCCGTTTACGCTGATTTCGATGTAGTTAAAGACTGTGCTGAGTATGGCAGGTTGCTCTTTGTTAGACTTGATGAAGGTGCGGTACGTTCCGTTGTTAAAGCCGGTTTTGTTGTTGTTCTGGTGTATTGAGGGAGCTTTTTTCCCTGTTGGGTCTATGAAGTTCCAGAAAGGTACGTTTGCTTGAGGGGAAATAGAGATGACTGGGATGCTTCTGTCTTTATGCGAAGCGGTGCCATTTTCTAAATCGATGAGCATTTGTTTTGCTACCTTGTTTTGGTTACTAGGTTTAAGTTCTTTTACTAGGTCAATGATGTCTGGCAGTTCTTTTTGCATGTGTGCGATGGCGTCAATGAGTGCGATGTGGACTCGTGGGTGGGTGTCTTTGAGTATGTTCCTTAGTTGTTGAGTTGGAGCAGGGAGTCTATCTGCTTGGAGGCGGATAGTGTGAATGGCTGCAACTCTTATGTGTGGTGATGTAGAGGTGAGCAGGATGTCGATGAGCTTGGGGTAGGTTTTACCAAGTCCTTCGGCGACGAAGACTGCTTCGAGTATGGATTGATGATAGGAGGGGTCATTTTTATCAAGTGATGCGACCCATGATTCTAGTGCTTTTAGTCCTTCTTCACCGTGTTTGCGGATCTCGATTCTGGTGTGGTTTCTCACTAGGTCATTGGTGTGTGTGAGAAGTTTACAGAGTGTGGTGGGTTGTTCGCCGATGATGTCTGGATAGGTTTTCTGAATGGGGTTGTTTTTATTGGTGATTCTCCAGATTCTTCCGTGATCGTGATCCCAGTTTGGGTCACGCATGCTGTGTTGAGCGTGGCCGATGATGGGGCTACAGAAGTCAGAGATGTAGAGAGCTTCATCCATGCCGAATGCGAGGGCGGCGGGTCTGAAGGCTGGATTTGGGGAGCTAAGGAGATTTAGTTTTTTCTCAGTTGTTATCTGCCCGCTATCGATGTTGGTCTTGGTGATGGATACGGTGTAGTTTCCTAGTAAGGATGCGGAGGCGATACCTTGCTGGTATTCTAGTGGGAAGTTTCTGCTGGAGATGATGGTGGCTGCTGATCCTTTGCCGTAGGCGAGAATCTGACCATATTTGAATGGGTGGTAAACGCCGAGTGGTGTCCAGGTAAGCATGAGGGTGTCGACTACGATACCGTCTCCGTACATTTGGTAGTTTGTTCCCCATTGGTCAAATGTAGGTTGCCAAGGGTTAGGGATGGCGCTTTGCCATTCTGTTCTGATTTCACCTGTATTAAGGTCATGTCTGTAGGTGGTGGCGTCTATTCCTCTTTGGACTCCGTGGGGGGTTTCTAGTTGTGATCTGTGGAAGACTCCGTCTGAAAAGATGATGCTGCCATAGTTGTCTGCTGCTAGCATGCCGCCGTGGTGTGAGTCCGTCATGTCGATGCCTCTGATGAGTTCTTCTAGTGAGTCTGCGATGTCATCACCATTTTTGTCTATTCCGAGAAGGTGTCTAGGCTGGGCTGATATGATGGGGCCTTTGTGGTGGAAGGTGATGCCGTCTAGGGCATCAAATCCGTCAGCGTAGATGGTGGACTTATCTGCTTTTCCGTCTTTGTCTGTGTCTTCTAAGATGATGATTTTATCTTCTTGAGGGAGTCCTGGGACAGTGTGTGGAAATGATGGCATGGTGACGACCCAGAGGCGGCCTTTGGCGTCAAAGGCGATTTGAACGGGGTTGCGTAATTCGGGGAAGTCTTCTTCTGAAGCGAAGAGTGAGACTTGGTAGTCATCGGCTACTTTGAACTCAGCCATTGCTTCTTTTGGAGATTTGATGATACCGGTTCCTCTTCTTGCGTTTTTGCCTTTGATGGCTGCGAGTGGAGGGAGTGATGGTTTGTCTTGTGAGCTGAATGTTAGAGAAGGGTCAGCGAGTAGTTTGTTGATGATGATTTCTGACTGCTCTAGGAGCTGGTAGTAGCGGGGGATTTCTACGCGGTATTCTTCTGGGCGCTGCCTGACTCCGAAATAGACTACAGAGTTTTTAGGACGAGTGATTGCTGCGACGTAGTTATGTTTCTGGCTGGCGGCTTGGGCGATCTGCTCAAGGTGTGTGTTATTGGTTGTGTTGGTGTCTGTTTTGGTGATCTGATCAGCGATAGCTTTTGCAATGATTTTATTTCCTTTTTCATTGAGGTGTATGCCATTGGTGGTGAGTGGTTCTTTTGATTCAGCATAGGCTTCTCTGGATGGTGTATGGGCATCGATAAACCTGGTATTGTATTGTGCTTTATTTTCGATGGCTAGTTCTTTGATGGCATTGGTGTAGAGCTTTAGGTTTTTGGCTAGTGCTTCTTTGGTGATGATGGGCTGGTTGCTTGATTGGAGGAGTCTTTTGCCTGTGGTTTTAGGGTATTGTTCTGTGTCTAGTGCGATGGGTGAGAGGAGGATGAATGAGGCTTGTGGATGAGTGACGGCTAGTTGCTTTAGGTGTGAGCGGTATTGCGCTATGAAGTCTTCTATTCCTTCGGCTCCGTGGAAGGCTTCGTTCATACCATATCCTAGGACGATGGTGTTTGATTTCCATTGGTCTAGGATTTTAGTGAGGTGCCTGATGTAGCCTTCTGGGCGGAGGCGGTAACCTACTTCATCACCTGTCCAGGCCATGCTGCGTATGTTTAGGGGAGCTTGGTTATTTACTTTTCTGGAGAGTTGGATACGGGCCTCTAGCTGACCATTTTCTAGTAGCCGCTCTACCATGGAATTACCATAGAAGAGGATGGTGTTGTTAGGGTCTGTAGCGCCTTGTGAGATATTTACGCTTAGAAGAGTTGAGAGTGAGAGTAATAGTTTCCACATAGTTGAAATTTACGGATTTAGGGATGAGAGTCTATCAATTATTTTTAGGATTCTCATTCAAAGATCTAGCTTCATCGAAGAGGTCGCCTGATTTTGTGCGTTTCATTTATTTTTCAGGTGGGATTTCTTGTGGTTTTTCTTTACTTCATGATGTGGAGTTCATAATTGTTTGTGAGTTACTGGTTGTCTTTTTGATGGGCGGCTGGATCTGTATCATTACCACTTTAGAATAATAAAAAGATGTTAGGAAATAAGGTTTCTCAGTTTCTCAGAAGACGGTATTTAGTGGGCTCTAGTGTTGAGGGTAGTGTTGAGGCTGAGGAGGCTTTCGATGAAGTTGTTGAGGAGGATCTTAAATCAGAAATGGAGCCAGAGCTTAAACCAGAGGCTGAGTTAATAACGAATGAGGTAG
>JALZVD010000277.1 GCA_023300205.1 Akkermansiaceae bacterium
GTGAGTTATTCAAATTTATTATTATTGTTGGGTAAATAGGAAGATTTGCTGAATGAAGTTACTTTGTATTTACATTTAATCTTGATTGTTGGTGGAAATTGCGTAATTTAAAAAATATAGCTTTTAGTGGTGTTTAAACTCATTAGGCTAAGAAGCAATTCACGGAATCCCGAAAAAGTATGCATTTATCAATTTTAAGAAGAGAGTCTGATCAATCAAGTAAGAGCGGTAAACGGAGAGCAGGATTTACTCTGGTGGAAGTGCTTGTGGTGATGGCGATCATGGCGACTTTATTGGGTATAGGTGTGGGTGCAATCAAGAGTATGGCGACTTCTAAGGGGGTGAGTACTGCAGTGCCTCTGGCTGAGAGTATGTTTTCACAGGCGAGGAAGGTAGCGAAGTCTAGTGGTGTTCCTACGAGGGTGGTGATCTATACTGATGATACTGGTGATAATCAGGATACACGTGAGCGCTATCTTAGGATGATGGGAGTAGCGACTGGAAGAGATGCTGCTGGAGTGCCTGTTACGGTTGGGAATGCTGCTACCGAATGGAGGCTGGTATCTAGACCGATTACTATTCCAAGTAATACCTTTTTTAATGAGAATCTTAGTGTGGGTTCAGGTGATGGGACAGCGATTTTTCCAGGCACGACTACGGCTAAGGAATGTGTTGTTTATGAATTTAATGCTGAGGGGGCTTTGATTTTTGCTACTGCTGATGGCTCTGGTGCATCTGTGGATGATGGGCAATTTGTGGTTCAGGCGGGTAAGTTAAGGCCGGGTGAGACTGCGCCAGATGTTGATAAGACAGCTAAGCGTGATGCTGGTGGATTTAGAATTTTTGCAAATGGTAGGATGGCTAAATTCCAGAGTCCGAAACAAATACCTAATGCGTCTGATGATCCCGAGTTTGAGTAGCGGGAAGTTGCACTATTGCTAATGAATCTAAAAAGATCCTTTTAAATTATATACTATGAAATCATTTATCCTTTCACATCATCCAGAGAATCCTACGGGTTCTCGCATGGTCCGAAGAGTTCGTAAGGGCTTCTCTATTCTAGAGGTGGCTATTGCTATGGGCGTGGTTACGCTTTTGTTGACTACTTTTTTAGGCGTCTTTGGTCCGGCGCAGAAGAATATCCAGCGGTCTCTTAGCACGAAGGACGCTAATAGAATGAAGGATGCTCTTTCTAATGAGATGAGTATTTTACGCGTCTCCAATACTGCTGACGATAGCTCATTTGAGAAGGCTTATAGAATGATCACTGATTCTTATGATGAGACGAAAGCCGTTCTTCTTTATCAATATAAGGCGGATCCAACTGCGGATCCTGATGAAGATGGGATTTTTGATGCTTATACTGGTGCTGATGGTATACAGGGGCGAGATTATATTGTAGAGACGGCAGTGAGGTCTATTGGAGTGGATGATACTCTCATTCAGGCAGAGCTAGCTCCTAAGGTGGTGGAAGGTCCAGTGTTTGTGGTGAGGATGAGTCAGTTAGTGGCAGATACAAATGGTTTGGTTGCGCGAAGTGCAGCAGGGATAGTGGATCCAGACTCAGGAGCCACTGTGACAGATGCAGATGCCTATCCTAAGGCGGTGATTGCGTTTAGGGCGGAGTTTTTTAAGCTTAATGTTAATAAGCATGCGTATGTTACTGGTGGTAGCTGGGACTTAAATGAGATGGGTAATGCGGTGACTGAGGTGAATATGGCTGTGAGACGCTAGGGGTGTGATAGAATAGAACCAATTTTAATAAGATGAAATTTGAAATAAGAACAAGTAACGCACAGGTGTTCACGAAGAGAGAGCTGAAGGGATTCACGCTTATTGAGCTGTTGATCTCGATGACGATCACGCTGGTCATTGTGGGGCTTCTGATGGGGATGACGAAGATGGCTGTGGGAGCATGGCAGGTTACTCATGCTAAGACGAAGTCTTCTAGGTTGGCTCAGGAGGTGTTTGACTCTGTGGGTAAGGATCTGGAGGGGATGGTGATCCGGACAGGGAATGATTATGAGTGGGTGCTGGTTAAAGATAGTGGTAATAGCGGTGACGACTTAGGGCAGGGGGCGAATAAGGAAATGGTGAATCCTCTGGAAGTTAGCTTCTTTTCGGCGGTGACTGACAGATACAATGGCCAGATTAATACTGCTAGTGATCTAGGAGGAGATATTTCAATGGTGAGGTATAGATTGATTCACCAGGATGTTATTACAGGGATTAATGGATCTGATGCTAAGCCGGTGTTTGCTCTGTATAGGCAGCGGATTGACCCTAAAGAGGTGTTTGACGATCTTTTGGCGCAAGCTGATCTTGATGGGATAAAGCCTTCAGCGGATATTGTGCTGCCTGAGAATTACTTAGCGGAGAATATTTTTGATTTCACCTTGAGCTTTAATTTTGAATTTACGAGGACTTCTGATGGGGTTAAGCTATATAGGCGAGTCGTTATTCAATCCAATGGGGTTGAAAATGAACTAAGTATCAAGGGTGATAAAGTTCTGGTTAACGGGGCTGAATTAACGGTACAGGACGCGAGTTCACCGAGGCTGGCGAGTGCTGATGTGAGTATTTTGGTACTTTCTGATAAAGGGATGAGGGCGCTTAAGAATAAGCCGATTTCTTCAGATTCAGATTTTTCTAAGTTTCTAAAGCAAAATGGTCATCACTATACTAAGTCAGTGATCGTTCCTCAGCCATAGAGGTTTTTGTCAATTAAGAAGATTTTGAGATCCTAGTATTCCGTGAATTACGGATGCTAGGATTTTTGATTTACATTTATGTGGTCTGCTGTGATTCTGCGTGCATGTCAGAAACGTATGATGAGTTAAAGAAGCTTTTGTTAGAGAAGTCAGTTAGGACGGGAGATTTCACTCTTGCATCTGGAAAGAAGTCCGATTTGTATATTGATTGTAGGGTTACTGCGCTTGATCCTGTGGGGGCTAGATTAGTGGGTCAGCTGGGTTGGGCGACGGTGCGTGAGAGAATCAAGACCGAGGGGTTGAGTGTTGATGCTATTGGTGGGATGACGATGGGTGCGGACCCTATTTCATTGGCTGTGGGGATGACTTCAGCGATGGAGAATCCTGACGAGATGATTCAGGTTTTTAATATCCGTAAGGAGCCTAAGGGGCATGGTAGAGGGAAGCAGATTGAGGGGAATTTTAAGGAGGGTGACGAGGTGATTGTGGTGGATGATGTGATTACAACGGGAGGTTCGACGATTCAGGCGATTGATGCGATTGAGCGTGCTGGAGGTAAGGTGAAATTTGCGCTGATCCTGGTGGATAGGGAAGAGGGGGGTAGAGCGGCGATTGAGGCCAGGGGGGTTCCTGTTGTGAGTCTTTATTCACGTGCTACATTATTGTAGAATAATCTTTTGAGGTGCTTGTCTGAGATTTCACTAGATGAGTATAAATTCAGAGGTAACCCCCTAAAATAGGGGGTAGCTTTTTTTGAAGAATGTGAATACATTATGCATACAGTAATTATGAATACTAAAGTTACACAAAAGGTTAGTAGCCAAGTGGGGGGTAGGAAATCTGGTTTCGCCTTAATATCTACGATATTGGTGATGTCTCTATTGATGTTGATCGCGGTGGCTACGCTGAACTTATCTTCAGTTGAGGTGAGTAATAGTAGCGTGAATAAGGCGCAGGCGGCTGCAGAGGCAAATGCACGCATGGCTCTGATGCTTGCTATTGGCCAGCTACAGGAAACGGCAGGATCTGATCAGCGAGTCACAGCTGTGGCGGATATTTTTGATGATGCAGGGAGTGGTCGGCGTTACTGGACGGGTGTCTGGGATACGACAGACTATGATCCTTCCTCACCAGATGATAAAGAATTTATCACTTGGTTAGTGCCTTCTGGTGGTAACGCGGTGGATGTGAGCGAAGTGGATGAGAGAACAAATGATTCTGTAGCAGATGATCATACTATTTTTGAAGGTCTGGGAGATAATGAGTCAGTAATCGTTCCTAAGGTGATGATTAGTGACGGAGGAGATACGCAGAATTTTTATTCTTATTGGGTTGAGGACGAGGGTATTAAGGCTAGCTTGGGTTGGAATGAAGGTAATACAGGAGATGATGTTAGGGATAAGCAGATGCGTCTGGCGTCCGCTCCTGGTGTGGATTATGGTGTGTTTGAGGGGCCGTTTGATACTGTTTCTTATCCTCTAGAATTAGGAGGTGCGAATAGTTGGCTAGAGAATACCCATAAGACGATGAGTTTCGCTACTACTCCATTAACGGCGGAAGCAAGCTCTGCGGAAACGGTGTGGCTCCAGAGAAATAGGCATCATATGACAGTCCAGAGTTTAGGAGTGATGTCTGATACTAAGTTAGGAGGTCTTCGTCGTGATTTGAGCTTGGCGTTTGAGATGGATGGAGATGCGGAAGCTGAAAATGCGACTTTATTTAATCAACAAGACGGAGTGTTTGTTGGAGGGAATGACCGATTGGCGGCAGACCATAGCTTTCCTAATAATGTCATTCCTAATGGTATGCCAACGCCCGAGCGTTTCTTGTGGCGTGATACCTCTGGCTCAGGAACTGACTTTTCCAGTGGGATCGGGAGTGGCCGTGTCATGCGGGGGCCTAACTGGTGGGCAATAAGAGACTATGCTAATCTGTATAAAAGGCTGAAGGGTAGTAGAGGTAATTACACCATTGCAGCACGTCCTTATTTTCCCAATAGAAGCTCGGAAGTTCTAGCTCTGAGTGATTATTTAAATATCCTTAATGAAGGTGCGAATATTTATGATCGAGAGCATCTTGATCCGAATACATCAGCTGGAGAGACCACCTCTATTGGGACTAATCCAAATAATTCCAATGATTATTACCTTTACCGACCAGCACGCCCGAATTATGTGCCTGTGAACCTAGGGACGTCCATACTTCTTAGTGTATTAGCTAAAAATCAAACAGGTACGAAAGCGAATTTAGCTGTAGGTATTGATCCGTTTTTCTATTTTTGGAATCCGTATAACAGAAAAATCGAATTCGATAATATAGCAATCACTTTAGGGGCTGGATTCTCAGGTAGTGTGAAAATCTGGATAAACGAAGGAACTCCTGATGAAAAGATCCATCAATTGGGATTATCTCAAATATTAAAGGATAGTTTGGCAAATAAAGTAGGTAAGAAGATCATCTTTCTGATTAAAGGGCCTATTGTTCTGGAGCCAGGGGAGGTAGTGGTGGCGACACCTACGTCTACAGATGGTGAAATGGTCTTGGGCTATGAAGGGTTTAGTGATACTAGCGGGCTTATCTTAGAGAATATTAATAGTGTAACACCCATTGAAGTCGATCTAAGCGATACGGTAGGTGTTAATTTTATCAAGGGAGATTCATCAATTGAAAGACTGAATGCTACGAGGCATGAAGTTGATATCAGTTTTCCCGCTGCAGGAGTCTCTATTGGAGATATTACGGGGGATCTTACTCAGCTAGGTGAACATGCACAGAATGTATGGGTCTCTGAGTGGGCTGGTACTAATAGCATGGCTAGACATGTGAATGCCGCAGCTAACGCAACAGGTGAGCCTGTAGTAAGTGAATTAGTGAGTGATATGATTGATGTCAAAGTTCCATTTGGGGGAAAGAGTCTGCTTATTAAGCCTGCTAGTGCGGGAGGTGAAGTGGCCAATCCTTATGAAATGTTTTCGAGGTTTAATCCAGTAGCATCTATTATAAAAAGAGAAATATGGGCACCATGCTCATATACTCAACTATCTCGTCATATCGCGGCTAATAGTGAGTTTGCTATACGTAATGAGATGGGTATTGATTTTTCTGGATTAGATAGAGGTGGATTTTGGGGATTGAGTTACCAGAATACGGGGTCGAATTTTGTTCCGCTTGCAGATATACCGAGTAGGCCGCTCATTTCTTTAGCAGAGTTTTCTAATGCTAATTTATCTATAGTGAGTAGTGATCCATACAAGGCCGTTGGTAATTCATGGTCTAGTGCTATTATTGAGCCCTCGTCAGTGTATGGCGGAAATCCAGGTTATCCGGGTAGCTGGGGTGATGTTACTAGCCAAGACTATTCATGGCTGATTAATGATACACTATTTGACCGCTATTACCTCTCTGGGATAGCTCCGGCATTTAGTATTAATTCGGTAGGTTATAGTGAGAGTGCTAGTCTTAAAGATACTTTGACGGCGTTTTTTAATGCCAGCTCAACTGCTGGTCATGAGGTGTTAGCGAATCCAGCTTTAATGGCTTATTTACCTAGTGGAGTTGATTCAGTGGACGCGGTCAATGCACTATCTGCAGAAGATGGTTATCAAAAAATGGGAGCTTATAGTTTAATCCGTGGAGCATTTAATATTAATTCTACCTCTCCCTTAGCTTGGGAGGCCTTCCTGCGATCTAATATGGGACTTGAGGTTGATTATGCAGACAGTTCATCATCAAGTGATGGTAGCAACACAACGCCATTTCCAAATGGAGCGTCGCCATCGACTCCTGGAAATGGGTCTAGTGGTCCTGCTGATCAGTGGGCGGGATTACCTCGTCTAACGGAAAGTCAGATTACAAGTCTTGCGTCTAATATTGTAGAACAAGTGAGACTGCGAGGACCATTTATGAGTATCTCAGATTTTGTTAATCATAGTATTGATCGCTCTATTGATGTAGATACTTCATACACAGGAGCCTTGCAGGCAGCGATCGATAAATCTGCAAAAGAGGGTTCTGGTATCAATGAAGATTCCATAGCAGCGGCTGTCAATGCTGCCGCTGTAGATGCAAATGCTATGTCAGGAACTCCAGTTTATCCATCGGGTAAATTTAATGCAAATACTCCAGTGGTTAAATCAACGACTGGGATACCGGGGGACTTGACCCAGGCTCAGTTATTGATGCCTATAGCCCCTAGGATCTCAGCACGCTCAGATACATTTAAAGTGCGTGCGTATGGTGAGGTCAGGTCTAGTGATGGGACAAAGATTCTAGCCACGGCCACGTGTGAAGCTATTATACAGCGACTACCTGAATATACTGATAGCACTTCGGATCCGGGTAATAATGAGCCTTGGGATGAGGCTTCTGATTCAGTTGTTACTGAAGGTAGTTCTAGTTCAGCCACTAGTAATCTTAATGCGATGAATCAGAAATTTGGACGTAAATTTAAGGTTGTAACATTCAGATGGTTATCGTCTCAAGAACTCTAAAGAACCAATCTATGAATTTTAAAAAGATACTTTTTTACCAGTTATTACTTACCTTCATACTTTGCCCTCTCATGCTCAGTGCTCAGGCTGATAAAAAGGCTGTTAAAAGTCAATTCTCATGCGTTAGTTGGGATAAGCTATCAATGAAAGAATTGTTTTTCCGTGATGGTAAAAAATTTACACCATTGAGAGTGAGAGCCAAAAATCGATCTGAGCTTTATCCTCTAGGTAAGAATCAGGCGCTTGAGCTCTATGTTAAGTTGGAGGATGGTGAAGAGGAGGAATATAGTCTGGTAGGTAAGGCATCCATTCCTGAGAATTCAGGTAGAGTACTCTTTTTTATTACAGAGGTAAAGAGCCCTAAGAATAGTAGGGGTCTGCCTTTAAGTATCTCAGGTATTGACGATAGCTTGAAGACTTTTCCTCCTGGGTCGTTTCGGTTTATGAATAACACTAGTGTTCCTTTGACTGTTATTTTTGATAAACAGAAAAAAAATATACCACCAAGAAAAATGTCAGTGATAAAGTTCAATTCCCCATCAGGCGGAGGGCTTATACCTTTCTATATCAGAGGGCCTAAAGGTGAAGATCTTTATGAGAATAGATTATTTGGTAAGCCTACAGGACGTGATATGATCTTCATTGGGGCGCCTAGTCGAAGGGGTGGACGTTTAAATATCTTATTATTACCTCAGATAGTTGCTAGGCCTTCAAAAGCTCTCAATAGGTAAGGCGGCTTAAATACACTACTGCAACTTTGTGTATCATGATTCATTGTTGATGGTTTGCTCAATGGATCGATCCTGCCGGTATTGCTAGGTTTTCTCATTTGTCGGAGACGTTTATTGCTTAGTGAGCTCAACGTATTCAGATAACCTATACCGTGTAAACGTGTATGGTTTTTTCGTGCGCAGGTGTGTGTATGTGGCTTTCGCCCTTGGATTATTCTTTGGCCTTTTTCTTGGCTGCCTTTTTAGCTGCTTTCTTGGCGGTCTTTTTGGCTACTGTTTTCTTAGCTGCTTTTTTGGCGGTTTTTTTCTTGGCTCCTTTTTTGGCTTCTCTTGGGGGGAACTCGAAGGTTGGTCGGCTGGCTTTGAAGTCGTAGAGGAGGTGGGCTTTGAACTTGCGCTTGGTCCTGTTAGAGATGAAGTCTGCCATGAGTGAACTCTTCTGGCCTTGGAACATGAGGAGTGCATCTTCAGCGCTGACTGGCTGCTGGAGTAGGATCTTAGAGATCTTGATGCCGTTCTCTTCTTTCTTGGTTTTGAGTTCTGGGACGCGGTAGAATTTCTCGGTTTCGTAGACTGTGTATTCTTTGTCTTCTTGTGTGAACTTGCCGATGATCATGGTGTCATCTAGTTCTACTTCTTCGTCGTCGTTGCCGAAGTCGAAGGCGACTTTGAATTTTTTGTCTAGGACGAGTGCTGCATCGAATGGTTTGTTGAAGCGGGATTTGAATCCTTCTAGTGGTCCGACCATTCCTTTGGAGAATAGTTCGTTGGCTTCTTTTTCTTCTAGTAGACGGCTGGCGATGTGCTTGCCCATGCGGAAGTCACATTCTGCTTCGTGACATTCGTAGGTGGCGTCAGTCTGCTTGAGTGTGGGTGCTTGGCATTTAGGGCATGGTGCCTTGATGTCTGGGAATGATTTGTTTTTGAGGTATTCAGCGCGTTTCTTTGCTTTCTCGACGATGTCTTCAGTGAAGTTGATGATTTCTTGCATGAATTCTTCACGGGTAAGTTTACCGTGCTCCATTTGGTGAAGTTTGTATTCCCATTCGCCTGTCATGGATGCGGATGTGAGTGTGTCTACGCCGAATCCTAGGAGTGTGTCGATGAGTCGGAGTCCATTGGCGGTGACGTGAATGTCACGTCCATCACGGAGGATGTATTTCTGGCGTAGTAGAGCTTCGATGATGGATGCACGAGTGGCTGGTGTTCCAAGTCCACGCTCTGCCATGGCTTCACGGAGTTCATCGTCTTCGATGGTTTTGCCAGCGCCTTCCATTGCGGAGAGGAGTGTGGCTTCGTTGAATCTGGCTGGTGGGCGAGTTTCGTCTTCTTTGACTTCGATGTGGTCTACGTGAGCTTCTTCTCCTTCGTTGACTGGGCAGAGTTCGTCTTTTCCGGATGCTACGCCAACTTGTCTGCCGTAGACTTCTAGGAAGCCGGGTTCGACGAGGACTTTACCAGTGGTGAGGAAGGTGTCTGTGACGGTTCCGTGATCTATGGCGGTGAGTCTGCGGGTGTTCTCGAAGACTGCGTGTGGGTAGAAGATGGATAGGAATCTCTTGCATACTAGGTCGAAGAGTTTGGCTTCGTCTGGTGATAGCTTGACGAATCTTCCTGTAGGGATGATGGCGAAGTGATCAGAGATTTTAGCATTGTTGAATACGCGCTTTGTGGGGATGAGTAGGTTCTTGTCTAGAATGTGCTTGGCGTATGGTGCGAGTGGTGCGTGGTCCTTGGCGACTGCTCCGATGGCTGATTTGACTTCGCCGACGTAGTCCTCTGGGAGGTAGCGGGAGTCGGTTCTTGGGTAGGTGAGCATTTTATGACGCTCATAGAGTGCTTGGGCGAGGCGAAGGGTGCTCCTTGCGGAGAATCCGAATCTGCTGGATGCTTCACGTTGTAGTGTGGTGAGGTCATAGAGCTGAGCAGGTGCTTGCTTGGTGGGTTTTTTGGTCTCAGAGACGGTTCCGGTTTTGCCTTTGCAGCGTTCGGCGATTTGGTCTGCGATTGATTTTTCCCAGATACGTTCGGCTTTTGAGTGTGGGTTTGCTGGGTCTTTTGCCCATGTGGTGTCTATCCAGCGGCCATCGTAATTTCCTGCAGATACTCCGAAGTCAGCGTGGACTTCTGTGTATGGTGTGGACTCGAATGCGCGGATTTCTTTTTCACGTTTGGCGAGGATGGCAAGAGTGGGAGTCTGGACTCTGCCTGCTGAGGTGATGTTGAATCCACCGTGGCGTGAGCGGAAGCATGTGAGTGCTCTGGTGGAGTTGAGTCCTACGAGCCAGTCTGACTCGGAGCGGCATTTGGCAGCGTCTCCGAGGTTTTTCATTTCATGAGCGGCGCGCATTTTACCCCATGCTTCTAGGATTGCGTTGTTGGTCATGGACTGCATCCAGAGGCGTTGGACGGGCTTTTCGATGTTGCCTAGTTCGAGTATATAGTTGAAGATGAGTTCTCCTTCACGGCCGGCATCACATGCATTAACGATGGCGGATACGTCTTTACGACGGGCTAGGCGGAGGACTTGCTTGAGGCGGGTCTCTGATTGTTCAATGGGCTGAAGCTCGAATTTCTTAGGGACTGCAGGTAGGACATCGAACTTCCATGGGAGGTTCTTGCCATTTGGGCCAGTGGGCATTTTGAGCTCTACGAGGTGACCTACTGCGGAGGTGATGACGTGGGTGTCATTCTCGAAATAGTAATCGCGTCCTTTTCCCTTTTTTTCAAATTTACCCACGTTGGGTGCTTTTGCTAGAGATTTAGAGAGGTCCGTCGCTACGGATGGTTTTTCTGCGATGATGAGCGTCTTTGACATGGTTAGAGTTGAATTAAGACGGAAATCAGGATTTGGAAAGGGAAATTTTACGGTAATTCGATTTAGTTGCTTATTATAGGGGGAATTGTGGGTGCTGTGTGTGCAAGAGGAGTCTAGGGAGGGGAGATGGGGTAATTTTTTTTGATTGGTGTTATTCTTTGTGGGAGAAAGGAAAACGGCGCAAAATTCACAAAAATGTTCCCTCGAACACCTTTTTTGTTGCTATGAACACTAGTTTGGGGTAATTTATTGCCATCAAGACGAGCTAATGGAGCTCATATTTACCTAACTAACTATATTTAAGACTAAAATAACGACTATTATGGCTAAAGAAACGGCAGCAGACAAAGCGGCGGAAAAAATCGCATCAGCACGTAAGAAGAATCTGGATCTGGCAATCACGCATATTCAGAAGGAATTCGGTGAGGCTGCGATCATGCGAATGGGTGATGAAAACTGTGTAGATGTGGATGTGATTCCGACAGGGAATCTTCTAATTGACCGAGCTCTTG
Organism: Akkermansiaceae bacterium; assembly: GCA_023300205.1. GTDB lineage: Bacteria > Verrucomicrobiota > Verrucomicrobiia > Verrucomicrobiales > Akkermansiaceae > Rubritalea. Next base: position 11,263 of record JALZVD010000277.1, read on the forward strand.
GAGTGGGTGGTTTTCCTCGTGGCAGAATTATAGAGGTTTATGGTCCTGAGTCATCTGGTAAGACGACGCTTACGCTGACCGTGATCGCTCAGGCTCAGAAGGCTGGTGGGTTGGCGGCATTTATTGATGTGGAGCATGCGCTTGACCCGCAGTATGCCCAGAAGCTAGGCGTGAATATGGATGATTTGTTAGTTTCTCAGCCTTCATCTGGTGAGGAGGCTTTGCAGATTTGTGAGACTCTGGTTCGTTCGAACGCGATCGATGTGGTCGTGCTGGACTCAGTAGCGGCTCTGGTGACTAAGCAGGAACTTGCTGGTGAGATAGGAGATTCTACTGTGGGTGCTCAGGCTAGGTTGATGTCTGCAGCGATGCGTAAGTTGACTAGTTTTATTTCTAAGGCGCGGACTTGCTGTATCTTTACGAACCAGATTCGTGAGAAGATTGGGGTAATGTTTGGCAGTCCGGAAACAACTCCTGGTGGACGAGCGTTGAAGTTCTTCTCATCTGTTCGTGTTGATATCCGCCGTATTGGGCAGATTAAATCAACTGATGGTGTGGTGATGGGAAATAGAACGAAGATCAAAATCGTAAAGAATAAGGTGGCGCCGCCATTCACTGAAGCGGAATTTGATATCATGTATTCGGAGGGAATTTCATCGGTTGGTTCTTTGTTGGACTTGGCACTTGAGTATGACATCGTGATCAAGCGTGGTTCATGGTTTAGCTATGAAGGTAACCAACTTGCTCAAGGTAGAGATGCGGCGAAAGAGGCTCTGAAGGAGGATAA
>JALZVD010000278.1 GCA_023300205.1 Akkermansiaceae bacterium
GGAGTCCCTCACGCAGTAGCATTCGTCAATGATCTAGCAAACCTCGACGTCATCAAAAACGGCGCAGCCATTCGCTACCACAACCGCTTCGCCCCTAACGGCACAAACGCAAACTTCGCAACAATACTCGCCCCTGACCACATCGCCATCCGCACCTACGAGCGCGGAGTCGAAGGTGAGACCCTAGCTTGCGGCACCGGTATGTGCGCGGCAGCCCTCATCCACAACCTCCTCACAGACGCACCATCTCCCATCAAAGTAGACGTAGCTGGCGGAGACACCCTAGAAATAGGCTTCGAAAAAGTCGGCGAAAGCTCCTTCAAAAACGTAACCCTTAGCGGCCCTGCTGACTTCGTATTCGAAGGAGATGTCGAGCTCTAGAACCCCCAATCTGAACATGCTCGTTTAAGACGAAATAGGATTTACAAACCTATCCCTTTCTGGCATCCCTCTCCACTATGTCAGAGCTACCTAAAGCATACGAGCCACAGGCTGTTGAAAAACAGTGGTATGATAAATGGACAACCAACGGTTGCTTCCACGCAGATGAGCACTCCTCAAAAGAGCCATACTCCATCGTCATCCCACCACCAAACGTCACCGGCATCCTCCACATCGGCCATGTTTTAAATAACTCAATCCAAGACATCCTAGCCCGCCGCGCACGCCAACAAGGTAAAGAAGTCCTCTGGCTGCCAGGCACAGACCACGCAGGAATCGCCACCCAAACCAAAGTAGAGAACAAAGTCCGTGAAGCCGAAGGCACAACACGCCGCGAACTAGGACGCGAAAAATTCCTCAAACGCGTTTGGGACTGGAAAGAAGACCACGGCGGCATCATCATCAATCAGCTCAAACGCCTCGGTTGCTCATGTGACTGGGATCGCGAGCGCTTCACCATGGATGAAGGATACTCCGAGTGGGTATCGAAAGTCTTCGTAGACCTATTCAATGAAGGCATGATCTACCGTGGAAAGCGCATGGTAAACTGGTGCCCTGTATCACTCACCGCTCTCTCTGATGAAGAAGTCATCGCCAAGCCTCAGAACTCAAAACTCTTCTTCATGAAATATGAGTTCGTTGACGCCCCAGGTGAGTTCCTAGAAATTTCAACCACCCGCCCAGAGACCCTAATGGGCGACATCGCCGTTGCCGTAAATCCTAAAGATGAACGCTTCGCTAAACACGTCGGCAGAAAAGTCAGACGCCCATTCCCAGAAGCAGACATCCCAGTCATCGCAGATGACCACGTAGACATCGAGTTCGGAACCGGCGCTCTCAAAATCACTCCAGCTCATGATAAAGCTGACTTCGAAATCGGCCAGAGACACAACCTCGAAATTATCGACGTGCTCCACCCAGACGGAACCATCAACTGCCCAGAGCTTCCAGAACTAGACCGCCTAGACAGATTTGTAGCCAGACGTAAGGCAGCCGAAATGCTCGAAGAGAGAGGCCTTCTCATTAAAGTAGAACAACACGAAAACAGCGTCGGCTACTCCGAGCGCGCAGACGTCCCCATCGAACCACGTATCTCCATGCAGTGGTTCCTCAAATACCCATGCACAGAGGAAACAACAGACGCAGTCCTCAATGGCGATATCAAATACCGCCCAGAACGTTGGGTAAAAACTCACTCCAACTGGATGAACAACATCCAAGACTGGTGCATCAGCCGTCAGCTATGGTGGGGACATCAGATCCCCGTCTGGTATAAAAAAGACAAAGCCTTCGACCTCAAAGAAGCAGAATCTCTCGACTCCAGTGACCTCCACGCAGGTAACATCTACGTCGGCACCGAGCCTCCTGCAGACGCCCATAACTGGGAGCGTGACGAAGACGTCATGGACACCTGGTTCAGCTCATGGCTCTGGCCATTCGCCACCATGAATGAATCCACCAGAGACAAATTCTACCCAACAACAGATCTAGTCACTGGCCCAGACATCATCTTCTTCTGGGTAGCACGCATGATCATGGCTGGCTATAAATTCACGGACGAGCTTCCATTCAAAAATGTCTTCTTCACCTCCATCGTCAGAGATGACAAAGGACGTAAAATGTCTAAATCTCTAGGCAACTCCCCTGACCCTATTGACCTAATGGATAAGTTCGGCGCAGACGGACTCCGCTTCGGACTCATGAGAATCGCCCCAACTGGAACCGATATCAAATTCAACGAAGACACTATCTCAGAAGGAAGAAACTTTGCTAACAAAATCTACAACGCCTGCCGCTTCAGACAGATACAAGGCACCGAATCCATCCAGCTAGAATCATTCGCAAAATTAGACCCTCATCACATCGATATTCTAGCCAAACTAGACCAACTAGCCGTCAACCTAGACAAAGCCTACACAAATTACCGCTTCAATGACGTCACCGCACACCTCTACGAGTTCTTCTGGACAGAATACTGTGACAAATTCCTAGAAGCCATCAAGTTTGACTTCAGATCAGATAACGAAGCAGCAAAAGCAAGAACCCTCGCAGTGATCGACACTGTCCTATCTCGCTACCTAGCTCACCTCCACCCACTAATGCCACACATCACAGAAGAGCTTTCAGCTAAGATGGGATACGTCACTCATGGTGAGTTCTTAATGAGTAAAATCATCGATACGACCCCCGTTCTAACCGCCATGTCACCATCAGACATTCAGACATTTTCTGATCAGGCAGCAGCAGTCTACTCAACAGCTAGCAATCTCAGAAATCTAAAATCAGAATATCACTTAGCCGCCAGCAAAGATGTAACATTCATAGTGAAACCTATCAACAAAGCCGACTGGATCGCCTCCCAGTGCGACACCCTCGTAACACTAGTCGGAGCCAAAGAAATGAAGATAGATACCAACTATGATCCACCACAGGGAACACCTGCAGCAGTAACAACCATCGGTGAAATATACATGCCTCTCGATGGTCTCATTGACATGGATGCTGAGAAAAAGCGCCTTGATAAAGAAATAGAAAAAGTCTCTCAGGAAGTAATGCGCGCCGGCAAAAAACTCGCAAACGAGAAATTCATAGCAAATGCCAAACCAGAAGTCGTAGAAAAAGAAAAAGAACGCCTCCTAGAATGGGAAAGTAAACTCATACAACTCAAAGAAATGCGAGCCACTTTGAGCTAAACTCTAATTGAATCATTTTTAATGCTTGCCGTGGCCTACTACTGACTAATAACATCAGCACAAACTAACCCCAGTCACCTATTAACAGTAATTGATACACTCTATTCATGAAGTCCATTCACGATATCGAAAATCTACAACCTGAAGCCATCGAACTACTCGAAGCAGCAGGCTATACAGACGCCAAAAATATATTTGATCACAAGATATCCGACATCACCGTAGAGCTAGTCAAGGCCAACAAAGTCCTTGAAATAATTGACACCGAGCCTACCCACGCACTTGTGGCTCAGTGGCTAAACCCTATCGAAAAAGAACTAGATAAAACCTTCCAAGATGACGGACCGCAGATCGATCCAACCTCGCTCATCGAACCCAAGGATTTACTCAACACTCCATTCGCTATCCCTATATCCGAAGACTTCATCAAAAAGCACAATGTCGAGATAGCTAAACTCCCCGCCGGTTCCACGTGCTTCCTAAACAAAGAACAGGCTATACAACACTTCCATAATGAAGGCCCTACACCCGTTAACTACAATCTAGTTGCCAATCAACCAGATAAAAAGAGCACTCAGAAAGAAGAACCAAGTATCTTTGATGACCCTGTCTTCGCTGACAAAGATCCAAAAATACTAGATAAAAGCCGTATTTTAAATATGGACACCTTCAGAAAAGAAGGCAGCTCAGTCCCAGCAATAGAGAGAGGCCAAGAAGCTAATTTAACGAAAACAACAAAGAAAGAGACCAACGTGGGAGTGGATCCCGATTCCAGATTCTACATCAAAGGAGTCCTTCATAAAAGCGTTTCCAGATTCAAATCAGGCTGCCGTTCCTTCATCTTAGTAAACATTCTTATTCTTCTATCTTTCATCATCACACCTCTCGTCATTTTAGACAGAGAACTATACTGGTGGGCAGTCTGGACTCCCCTGCTCGCCCTCCTCGCATTCATCATCTATTTCTCCACCGCTCAGAGAGCATCATGCCCTATCTGCAACCAAAAGCAATTTGCCCCAAAGCGATGCCTCAAGCATAAGCAAGCCCATCGCTGGCCTTTCTTTGGATACATGCTCCCCACAGCAATCCACGCCCTTCTATTTAAGTGGTTCCGCTGCATCTTCTGCGGAACATCTATTCGATTAAAGGAATAGCTTACAAATAAGAACATCCCTTCTCAAACGTTTTGCGTTGCCTTCTCATAATAGGTAGACGATAATAGTAGGTAATGATTGATGTTTTTGACCAGCAAACTCTAGAGCTCTCGCTAAAAGCCTCTAACGAAGGGATCTGGGACTGGCACACAGACAGTGACCAGATCTTTTATTCTCAAAGAATCATCGACTTCTTAGGCCATCAGAATACCCCTCCTAACATCATGACCCACCCCGAACGTATCGTTCATGAGGATAACATCAAACAATTCAAAGAGGAACTCTCTCTCTCTTTAAAAAAACAAGATGCCAACCGTCTAAGAATCGACTGTAAAATCATCAGACCTGATGGCAAATCTCTCTGGATCAGAATTCGAGGCACCATCATCAGAGATCAAGACATCGCTGTCAGAGTCGTAGGTTCAATGATAGACATCTCTAAAAGAAAATTTGCTGAAGAAATGGTAGCAGAAGAACAGCACATGCTCCGCCTCATTATAGACAACATCCCCCTTCAAGTATTTTTTAAAGACACCAAATCTCACTATAAACTTGTCAATCAAAGACAAACAGAATGGCTTGGCAAATCCAGCCCTAGTGAAGTTCTTGGCAAATCCGGTGAATCTTTTTTCTCCCCTGAAAGCTGGCAAGCCACCAGACAAGAAGATCTAAAAATCATGACTACAGGATCACCCGTGATCGACGCCATTCAGAAAGAGCAATGGCCAAACAAGCCTGACTCCTACGTTCAAAAAGTAAAACATCCATGGTACGATCGATCAGACCAATTACTCGGCACCTATGGAATTGCATGTGACGTCACCAACCTTATTACAGCTAAGAAAAAACTAGAAAAGCTAGCTCTAAACCTCCAACTCCAGAACAAAAACCATCAAGAAGAACTAATGCTCGCCACAGAAATCCAACGAGCCATCCTTCCTGATCACTCTCCCGAGTGGGCTTCTACTCTATCAAATTGGCAAGACAAAATTAGCATAGACACCCTCTACATCCCTGCCTCAGAACTAGCAGGTGACTTCTATGACATCATTACCATTTCTAACAAACAAATCGGATTCCTTATCATAGACGTAATAGGCCAAGGAGTTCGCTCAGCCATCATCGCATCTCTAATTAGAGGTCTTATGGAACAAGCTGAACACCTAGCCTCAAAACCTGCTCTCTACCTTGAAGAAATAAATAATGGACTCACATCCATTTTAAACAAAGCCTCAATCAATCTCTTCGCTTCCGCCTGTTACATATTAATGGATTTCGAATCCAATAAAATCTCAATAACCAGTGCCGGTCATGACTTCCCATTAATCCAACTAAATTCTGAAAAATCAATTCACCCCACCAAATCGATCAAAGGACCTTCGTTAGGCTCCATCAAAAACGCACACTACTCAGAGATTACATACCCCCTAGAAAACGTGACAAACATCCTATTATTCACAGATGGAATTTACGAGACATCAAATAGTAATAACAAAAAATGGGGCAAAAAAAACTTACAACTAGAATTTAATCGCACACAAACCTCTAAGACCAAATCAACCATAGATCATATTTACCAAGAAGCTACAGAATGGACAGGTCACGCACAATTCAAAGACGACATCTGCTTATTAAATATAGAAATAGTTAAAAATAAATCATGAATCCGCCTGATAAAAGCAGACTAGAACTTGCTCTAAAAGCATCCAATGAAGGCATATGGAAATGGAACCCAAAAGAACAGTGCATTCATTACTCCGAGCTTCTCGTAAAGATCTTAGGATTCAAGACCAGAGAAAAAGCGCCCCACCTACTTCAAGATATTGATAAAATTTATCACCCTGAAGACCAAGAATCATTCAAAACCATACTCTACCAATTCCTAAATACGAACGACCAAGAGACCTTTGGAGCTCAATGCCGCTACCTACACCCAGATAATTCACTACACTGGTTCAGAATACGAGGAGCCGCCGAAAGAGACTCATCTGGATACCCAACCCTCATTGCTGGATCAGTCATTGATATCACCAAACGCAAGCGAGCAGAGATCCTGCTCGCCGAAGAAAAACACCTACTCAATCTCCTAGTAGAATCAATACCTGTAAACATCTACTTCAAAGACAAAGACTCCAAATTCGTGATGGCAAACACTGCCACAGCAATAAAAATGGGCCTAACAAAATCCACCGACATCATTGGTAAAACTGACCATGACTTCTTCGATGTCAGACATGCTGATAAGTCCCTCAAAGACGAACTCACCATCATGGAAACCAAAGAAACACTAGAAGGCTCACTAGAAAAAGAAATCTGGGATTCAGAGGAAGACACATGGTGTATTACAAGCAAACGCCCATGGTTAGATCGTAATGGTAACATCAAAGGAACATTCGGAGTCACCAATGATGTCACTGAAATCGTAAAAACCCAAGACCGCCTTACCGAAGTCGCCCAAATCTATAAAGATAGGAATGATCAATACGAGGAAGAACTCAACTTAGCATCAGAAGTCCAACAAGCTATTCTAGAAAAAAAAATACCTCCGCTACCAAGCAGACAATCCCAATGCACTAACAATAAATTCACTACTAGTTTTGACGTCATCCACATCCCCATGCATGGTCTCGCTGGAGACTTCTATCAAGCCATCCCCATCTCAGAAACTAAGATGGGAATACTACTCTGCGATGTCATGGGCCACGGTGTTCGAGCATCACTCATTGTAGCCATGATACGTGGTCTCATCTCTAAAGAACAACAATCTGTAGCATATCCAGAGCAATTTCTTACCAGCCTTAATCATGGACTATGCCACATTTTAATGAAAGCCGGCATCACCATGTTTTCCACAGCCATTTATACCGTCATAGACATAGAATCAGACTCACTCACTATCGCTAGTGCCGGCCACCCACTCCCCATTCTTAAGAAGGCCTCCAACTATACGCTTCTAGATAATCCATCACACCACCTAGGAACAGCACTAGGACTCGTTCCTGATAGTGAATATCAGTCCTCAATCATTCCTATTAAACAACTAGACGAAATCATTTTTTATACAGACGGCATCTACGAAGTAGTGAACAAAAAAGACGAAGAGCTAGGAGTCAATAAACTCATCAAATCAATCAATGAAGAATCCAATGACAACACCTCTTCAATTCACAAGCTTAGCTGTATCGCAAAAAATTACTCATTTGAAAACCAGTTCAATGACGACGTCTGTCTCCTCAGCATAAACATCAACCACTAGACAACAATTCTCTAACCACATGGATTATACAGACATAGATCGTGATGACTTCCGCAATCTACTAGCAGAAATAGGTAAGACCTGCATGCCATTCGGCAAATTTGGCCCTAACTTCCACCCTCCAAAAGGCGTCCCCATCATGGACCTACCTCCAGAATACCTCGCTTGGTTCAAAGAACGAGGCTTCCCCAAAGGTCAACTCGGAGAACTCATGGCACAAGTCTGTGAAATAAAAGATGTCGGCATGGACCTACTCTTTGATCCACTAAGACAAGCCAATGGCGGCCGAGTCAGTATTCGTAAACGCCAACCCAAGTCAGACTTCTAACC
>JALZVD010000279.1 GCA_023300205.1 Akkermansiaceae bacterium
ATATAAAAAACACCTATAGGTAAAACAATCTTCCTCAACACAGATTCATAAAACCCATACATAGGTAGCTTCACTGCCTGCAAAAAACCTAAAAACACAAATCCCATCACATACGCCCATTGCACAGCCGTCACTATCCTCACATAAATAGTCCCCAACTCTATCACCTCAGCGTCATTCGTGAATAGCCGCACCAACGGAGTCGCCAGCACAAACATCACTAGCGATGAAGTAACAATCAAAATCAAACCATACCTTATACACAGCCGGACACACTCGTTCACACGTCCCAGCTCACCAGCTCCATTATTTTGCCCCACGATCGAAATAATCGCAGAACTAATGCCTATCGCAGGTAACAACACAATCTGCTCAATCCGCGTCCCCACACCAAATGCAGCCACAGCCGCCTCACCATAAGAATTCAGATAATAAGTCATCACAAAGAACCCCAGCGCAATAGACATCATATTAAAGCTCGTCGGCACTCCCTGCCTCAAAATCTCACCATAAACCCCAGGCTGGAATACCAACAATCGCGCACCACACTTCTTCAAATAACCTCTCCGGATCACCACCATCATAAGAAACAAGCTCCCCATCACCTGAATCAGCACAGTCGCATAAGCAATTCCCTTGATACCCATTGCTGGTAATCCATACCCACCATAAAGAAACCATGGGTCAAAAATTAAGTTTAGGAAAAACCCTGTTACCAAGACCTTCCCGAACGTTTTACTATCCCCATGAGCCAGTAAAATAGCATTACACATACTACTTAACATAAAGGCCAAAGCTCCCCAGAAAACAGGCTCAATGTAATCAGTAGCAAGCTCCAAATAACTCCCACTAGCCCCCATCAATCTAAACAATGGCTCAGCCGCAAACACCCCCACCACCATCAGCACCGTCGCACAGAAAAACCCCAGAGAAAATAGCTGCCCGCTATACTCACCCTCCTTCTTCATATTATCAGCACCTATTGCATTTGCGATCAGCGCAGTAGCACCCCGCGCCACCCCCTCACTAATGGCAATAATGATAAAAAACACCGGAAATGAAAGCGCCATCGCAGCAAGCGCCTCAGTAGAAATCCTCCCCGCATAAAAAGAATCCACCACATTATACATCGTGTTAAAAAGAAAACCTATGCTCATAGGCAAGGCTATCCTCTTGATATGTCCAGGAAGAGGCCCCTTAGTAAGTCTCGCTTTATTCATCCTATTAGCACGCACACACCGCCTCAGCACACTTCATTCCATCAAGAGCTGCTGATACAATCCCACCAGCATACCCTGCACCCTCACCACACGGAATCAGATTCCTTACTTCCGGATGATGCAGCGTTCGCCCGTCACGCGGAATCCTAACCGGACTACTCGTACGTGTCTCAAATCCTAAAAAGTTCGCATCCTCACCCACATAACCATTCATCTGATTCCCAAACTTCTTCAAACCTATCTTCATCCGATAACTCACATCATAAGGCAAAATCTCATCCAGCCTCACACTCGTCAACCCCGGGAAATAACTCGTATCAGGCAATGTATCAGAAAGCTTACCTTTAATAAAATCCACCACCCTCTGACCAGGCGCCTTCTGCACACCACCACCTGCTATACTCGCCTTGATTTCCAGATCCTTCTGATACGCCATCCCTGCCAAAACTCCATGTTCTTTCTGGAACTCCTTCGTATCCTCAGGCTCCACAGTCACCACCATCCCACTATTCGCAAATGGTGAATCCCGCCTCGCCAGCGACATCCCATTCACCACCACCTCATCATTCTCAGTAGCAGCAGGCACAATAAACCCACCAGGACACATACAAAATGAATGCACCCCTCGGTCATCAATCTTAGTAGCCAGTCTATATCTCGCCGCCGGTAATATCCGCGGCCTCTCCACTCCCTGCTTAAACGAATACTGAATCCTATCAATCAACGGCTGTGGATGCTCGATCCTCATTCCAACAGCAAACGGCTTCTGCTCCAACAAAATATTCTTCTTCGCCAACAACCGATAAACATCTCTCGCTGAATGACCAGTTGCCAAAATAACCGCTTTACCAATAAACTCCTCACCATCCGCAGTCGCCACACCACGCATCTCCTCCCCACTACAATCTAACAAAAACTCCACCACCTTCGTCCCAAAATGCACCTCACCACCAGCCTCAATAATAGAAGCTCGCATCGCCTTCACCACATTCGGTAATAAGTTAGACCCCACATGCGGATGCGCATCAGTCATGATCTGCTGTGGTGCACCATGCGCTACCAACGTTTCATACACATCTCTCACAGGCCCACGCTTCGTAGCCCTAGTATACAACTTCCCATCAGAATACGTCCCAGCACCACCCTCACCAAAGCAATAATTAGAATCCTCTATAACCTCACCACGCTTCATGATCGGCCCCAGATCAAATCTCCTCGCTGAAGCATCCTTACCTCGCTCCAGAACCACCGGCTTCTTCCCCAGCTCAATACAGCGCAGAGCAGCAAACATCCCAGCAGGACCACATCCCACAATAATTACCTTCTCAGCATCCTTATCGATCGCCGTATAACTAGGCACAGGCGCCTCAAGATCAGGTAAATCACAACCAATCCCAACCTCCATCCGCAACTGAATCCTTATATCAGCCTTACGCGCATCGATAGAATGCTTCACCAACCTCATTGCCTGGATCATCTCAAGCTTCACCCTCAACTTTTTAGACACAGCCTTCCTCCTAGCCACATCATCTTCAGAAATTTCCAGAGCCAGATTTATATCAACCACCTCTACTCTATCCGTTTGCTCACTCATGACTCACTTCTTAAACCACACTCTCACCAATAGATACAAAAAAAATCTGTTCATCACCCTAAATAAAGGGCATCTATCTGCTCACATGTTCGAAGTAAGAGACAAGCCAGAAATGGTCGAGAGAGCACTACTCGTCCGCCTTTCATTTAAGAAAAAAGAAGCAGAAGAAGACATCAGCCTCCTAGATGAGCTAGAAGAACTCGTACACACACTAGGCATCGGAGTAGCAGACAAGCAGCTCGCTCACTCACGCGCCAAACACAGAAAATATCTATGCGGCACAGGTAAAGCAGACGAAGTAGTAGAATACGCCAGAGCACATGAATGCGACTGCATCGTATTCGATAACGAACTCGCCCCATCACAACAACGCGAATGGGAAGAACTCGCCGGCATCTGCGTCATCGACCGTGAAGAAGTCATCCTAGACATCTTCGCCCAGCGCGCTCAGACAAAAGAAGCCACTCTCCAAGTCGAACTAGCACGCATGCAATACGCACTCCCTCGCATGGCTAGAATGTGGGGACACCTAGACCGTGAAGGAGGCGGCGGCACTGGCGGTGGTGGATCAGCCGCCAGAGGCATGGGTGAACAGCAGATCGAAGTAGACAGAAGACTCGCCCGCAAACGTATCGACCGCACCAAGCGCGAACTAGAAGCAGTCAGAACCCAGCGCGCCACCAGACGTAAAGACCGCGAGAAACTAGACATGCCACACGGAGCCATCGTCGGCTACACCAATGCCGGCAAATCCACCATGCTCAACCGCATCTCAGGCTCAGACATCATGGCAAAAGACATGCTCTTCGCCACCCTAGACACCACCACCAGAAGCATTGACCTCCCAGATGGCCAGAACATCCTTCTTACCGACACCGTAGGATTTGTTAGAAATCTTCCACACCGTCTCGTAGAAGCATTTAAAGCCACACTAGAAGAAGCCGTCCTCGCAGACTTCCTCATCCATATCGTAGATGCCAGCTCCCCAGAGGCAGAAAAATTCTTCAACACCACCATCCACGTCCTCGCCGAACTCGGCGCTGAAGATAAGCCCATGATCACCGTTCTCAATAAATGCGACCTCGTAGCAGACCCAAGAGAA
>JALZVD010000280.1 GCA_023300205.1 Akkermansiaceae bacterium
GTCTTTACCAAAGGATGATAGCAGTTCTTTCCTTTGTTTATTAGTCTCGAATCCTTTCCCCATGTGTTAGGTTTGTGATTAATCGTTTTTAAGGACTCTGATGAACGCGTCTTGTGGTATATTGACCTTACCGATGGCTTTCATCTTAGCTTTTCCTTTTTTCTGTTTTTCGAGGAGCTTTCTTTTACGCGAGATGTCTCCACCGTAACATTTAGCAGTCACGTTTTTACTCATGGCGGAGATGGATTCACGAGCGATTATTTTACCACCGATGGCAGCCTGGATGGCTACGACAAAGAGTTGTTTAGGTATGACTTCTTTTAGTTTTTTACAGAGATGGCGACCGTAGTATTCTGCTTTATCACGGTGAACGATGCTAGAAAAGGCATCGACTGGTTCTCCTGCGATCATGATGTCCATTTTGACCATTTTTTCAGCTCTGTGGCCTGCGTGCTCGTAGTCCATGGAGCCGTAGCCCTTGGTCATTGATTTGAGTTTGTCGTTAAAGTCTACTAGGATTTCAGCGAGTGGGAGCATGCAGGTGAGCATGACGCGGAGATCATCGATGGTTTCGGTGTTTTCCATCTGCCCTCGCTTCTCCATGACGAGTTTCATCATGTCTCCGATGTAGTCAGAAGGGGTCATGAGGAAGACTTTGACCATTGGTTCACGGATCTCCTGGATGACCTGTGTGTCTGGAAGCATGCATGGGTTATCTACGATTAGCTCTTCACCGTTATTCTTGGTGACCTCGTAGATTACTGATGGGTAGGTAGAAATGATGTCCATTCCAAATTCTCTTCGTAAACGTTCCTGAATGATTTCCATGTGAAGGAGTCCGAGGAATCCGCAGCGGAAACCAAATCCTAGAGCTACAGAGGATTCGGCTTGCCATGTGAAGGCGGCGTCATTGATCTGGAGTTTGCCCATGGCTAGCTTGAGAGCTTCGAAGTCTGATGTGTCGACGGGGTAGATTCCGGAGAAGACCATTGGTTGAATTTCTTTGAAACCTGGGAGAGGTTCAGCGCATGGGTGGGTGTTGTCGGTGATGGTGTCACCGATCTTTACCTCAGCAGAGGATTTCATGTTAGCGATGACGTAGCCTACGTCACCTGGATTGAGCACGTCCCGCTTGGTCATTTTTGGCGTGAATACGCCGACTTCTTTGACTTCGTAGGTCTTAGGAGTGTGGAAGAGTTTGATACGGGTGCCTTTCTTGATGGATCCGCTGACGATACGAACGTAGGAAACTACTCCGCGGAAGTTATCATAAATGGAGTCAAAGACAGAGGCTCGGAGTAGACCGTCTTCATCGGCAGAGGGGGGGGGGACGCGTTTTACGATGGCTTCTAGGATGTCTTCAATTCCGATTCCGTTCTTAGCTGATGCAGGGATGGCGTCTTCTGAAGGAATGCAGACAATGTCTTCTAGTTGTTTATGGACCTTTGGTAAGTCAGCTGATGGGAGGTCAATTTTATTGATGACTGGAACAATGGTGAGTTCCTGTTCATTGGCGAGGTGTAAATTTGCTAGAGTTTGAGCTTCCACGCCCTGTGCTGCATCGACGATGAGGATGGCGCCTTCACAAGCGGCTAGTGAGCGGGATACCTCGTAGGAGAAGTCAACGTGTCCTGGGGTGTCTAGGAAATTAAGCTGATAGCGAATGCCGTCCTTGGCATTGTAGAACATGGTAACGGGGTGGGACTTGATGGTGATTCCGCGCTCGCGCTCTAGATCCATTGCGTCTAGAAGTTGGTCTTGTGAATCACGCTCGGCAACTGTCTGGGTGAACTCAAGTAGACGATCTGAGAGAGTCGTTTTACCGTGATCGATGTGGGCGATGATGGAGAAGTTTCTTGTAAGCTCAATAGACATAATACTGTGACCGCGAAGTAAGCCTAAAACTGCGGAATTTCACAGTAAAAAGTGGCTTAAGCTTGAGATTAGTTTGGTGTATTCAGGTCTTAATGAGAATAGGTAACGCTGGGGGGAGGTTTTTGGTGGTGTTTAAGGTGTGGATTTAGGTCTGGCGTTTGGGTTTGCAGTTTTTGGTGCGAATGGGTCTACGTCAGGGAAAGTGCCTTTTTCAAATTTATTTTTTTTGAGCCATTTTTGTAGTTCTTGAGCGGTTTTCCCTACGACGCCTACATACACGATTGGCTTACTGCGCTGGCCTTGGGCATCATAAGAGTATCTGAGTGCTCTGACTGGAGTTTCTTTGCTGGGATCATTGGCATCATTTCTACGGATTGTTCTAGCATCAAACATGTTCTCAGCGATGAGTCTCCCTGTCTTAGGGTCATATCCGTAGCGTAGTTTATAGAGTTTGATGCGCTGGCCGTCTTCGATGATTCCGCTTCTTAGTCTTCCTTGTTTATCACGTACGTAGGTGGTTCTGGTGCGGATGATTTTTTCACCATTCTGCTTTTCGATGAAGGTGCTTTTCTCAAGTGTGGTGTTGTAGAGGTCTCGTTTGAACTGAGTGGTGGATCCGTCTACGTTTTTCATGAGTCTGACGTGAGAGTTTGCGTCTGTAACTTTCTTCTGCTGTGCGTTGGAAATAGGTGAGCTGGAGAGTAGGGTTAGCGAGCAGATTGTTATGATTGAATTGAGGCAAGAGCGGAACATTTTCATGAGCTAAGGTTTGCACTGAATGAGTGGTAGATCAAGTTTTGTGTTTTCGTTCTGTAAATTTCAGGGTTATGGGTTTCTAATAGGGCTATGATCTGGAGAACGAGGATGCATGCGAAGCGCGGAGGAATAGACCTTTCTTCTGAGGCTGTGGTGATGGGGATATTGAATGTGACTCCGGATTCGTTCTCAGATGGTGGTGAGTGCTGTAGTGTGGAGCAGGCGATCCAGCGAGCGAGAGAGATGTGTGCTGAGGGAGCGCTGATCATCGATGTAGGTGGAGAGTCTACACGACCAGGTGCTATGGCAGTGGGTGAGGCTGAGGAGTTGGCTAGAGTGGTGCCGGTGATCCAGGGGTTGCGTGCTTTAGGGGAGTTTGATGAGGTTTATATTTCTGTGGATACTTCTAAATCTATGGTGGCTGAGGCGGCTATTCTGGCGGGAGCGGATATTGTGAATGATGTGACTGGGTGCACAGGAGAT
>JALZVD010000281.1 GCA_023300205.1 Akkermansiaceae bacterium
GTGTTGAGGTTTTTGTTGGTGTATTCTCCGCCGGTGGTCTTGAGTACTGAGCGATGGTCTTCTCCTGTGTCTGGGTTGATACGACGTGGTGATGCGAGTGAGTAGACGACGAGGTCGATGGGCCCCATTTCGTTTTTGATGATGTCGATGGCTTTTGCTTTCATGTCGTGGGAGAATGCGTCTCCGTTGAGTGACTTGGCGAATAGGCCTTCGTCTGTGGCTGCTTTTTCGAAGGCGGCGGTGTTGTACCAGCCTGCGGTTCCTGTGCGTTTTTCTGTTCCTGGCTTTTCGAAGAAGAGTCCGAGGGTGTTAGCGCCTGATGAGAATGCTGGTACGATGCGAGATGCGAGTCCGTATCCTGTGGATGATCCGATGACGAGGACGTTCTTGGGTCCGTCTGCGACTGGACCTTTTGCTTTTACGTAGTCGATTTGTTCTTGCACGTGAGCTGCGCAGCCGTCTGGGTGTGAGGTGATGCAGATGAATCCTCTGATTTTTGGTTTAACGATCATTGTATTGAAATTAGTTGTTTAGTGGTATTATGTTCTGAATTTAAAGTGTGTGGGTCAAGTGTAGTCTTAGATTAGAATTCGCAGGAGCCTGGGGTTCTTGCGAATGGGATGACGTCACGGATGTTTTTCATGCCGGTGGCGAACATGAGCATGCGCTCGAATCCCATGCCGAATCCGGCGTGTGGGCAGGTGCCGTATTTGCGGAGGTCTGTGTACCACCAGTAGTCTTCTTGGTTTAGGTTGTGCTCGGCCATGTTTGACTGGAGGATGTCTAGGCGTTCTTCTCGTTGGGCGCCGCCGACTATTTCGCCGATTCCTGGGACGAGGAGGTCCATGGCGGTGACTGTTTGGCGGCCTTCTGAGTCAGGGTCATTGGCGCGCATGTAGAAGGGTTTGACGTCTTTAGGGTAGTTGTAGACGGTGGTGGGGCATTTGAAGTGTTCTTCTGTGAGGTAGCGCTCGTGTTCTGACTGGAGATTTACGCCCCAGATTACTGGGTATTCGAAGGTTTTTCCGCTTTTGGTGAGGATGTCTACGGCTTCTGTGTAGGAGACGCGCTGGAAGGGTTTTTGGGCGACGTGTTGGAGTCTTTCGATGAGTTGCTTGTCGATGAATTTGTTGAATATTTGTAGGTCTCCTTCGTTGTTGTTGAGGGTGTCTGTGATGAGGTATTTGACGAATTCTTCAGCGAGGTCCATGTCGCCAGCGAGGTCACAGAATGCCATTTCTGGTTCGATCATCCAGAATTCGTTGGCGTGGCGGGTGGTGTTGGAGTTTTCTGCTCTGAAGGTGGGTCCGAAGGTGTAGATGTTAGAGAGGGCTGTTGCGAAGGCTTCTCCTTCTAGCTGGCCCGAGACTGTTAGGTAGGTGGGTTTTTGAAAAAAGTCATCTTCTGGTTTCTGGGCTTTTACTGCTGCAGGGTCATGGGTAGTGACGCGGAACATTTCTCCTGCGCCTTCGCAGTCTGATGCGGTGATGATGGGTGTATGGACGTAGGTGAAGTGTCGCTCATCGAAGAAGCGGTGGACGGCCTGAGCTAGGCGTGAGCGCATGCGGAAGACTGCTCCGTAGAGGTTTGCGCGAGGGCGGAGGTGAGAGATGGAGCGGAGGAATTCTGGGGTATGGCCTTTTTTCTGGAGTGGGTAGTCTGTGGGGGCTTCGCCGATGAGCTCGATGGAGGTGGCGTGGATTTCCCATTGTTGGCCTTTTCCAGGAGATTCGATGAGTTTACCGGTGATTCCGATGGCTGCGCCGGTGGATATTTTGGCGATGTCTGTGTAGCCTGGGATGCCGTTGTCTGCGATGCACTGGATATTGGCGAGTGATGAGCCGTCATTTAGCTCGATGAATGAGAAGTCTTTGTTGTCGCGTCTGGTTCTGACCCAGCCTTTGATGGTGATGGCTTGCTGGGCTTCTTCAGTGGTGCTTTTGAGAGCGTTCTTGATGAGTGTTCGCATGTTGAGATTATTAACATGGTGGGGGATGTGAGGGATAGGATTTTTTCATGAAACTTACTTGTGAGTGATGGTGAGAGGGCATAGTGTGTGCATTAGAAAAGCGATGTTTGATTTAGTGAGTAAATACACTCCGCAAGGAGACCAGCAGCAGGCGATTGATAAGTTGATGAAATCAATCAGTGCGGGGAATATGCACCAGACTTTGTGGGGGGTGACGGGTTCTGGTAAGACGTATACGATGGCAAATCTTATCAAGGGTGTGGGGAAGCCTACGCTTATCATGAGTCATAATAAGACGCTGGCGGCTCAGTTGTATTCTGAGTTTAAGTCGTTTTTTCCGAATAATGCGGTGGAGTATTTTGTGAGTTATTTCGATTACTATCAGCCTGAGGCTTATATTCCGCGAACTGATACGTTTATTGAGAAGGATAGTGCGATTAATGATGAGATTGAGAGGCTGAGGTTGAGCACGATGGGGAGTCTGATTACGCGGAAGGATGTGATTGTGATTGCGAGTGTGAGTTGTATTTATGGTTTGGGTTCACCGGATGATTATCAGAATATGATGTTGCCGGTTAAGGTGGGTGATGAGGTGGGGAGGGATGAGTTTCTGGGGCAGTTGGTGGAGTTGTTATTTGAGCGGAATGATGTGGAGTTTAGTAGAGGGAACTTCAGGGTGCGTGGTGATGTGGTGGAGATACGGCCTGCGTATATGGAGCGGGAGGCTATCAGGGTGGAGTTTTTTGGAGATGAGGTGGAGAGGATATCTGAGATAGATACGCGGTCTGGCCATAAGACGGGTGAGATGGATAAGTATATCTTTTTCCCCGCGAAGCAGTTTGTGACGAGTAAGGTGAAGATGAAGCAGGCGATTGTGGAGATCCGTAAGGAGATGAAAGCGCGGGTGGCAGAATTTGAAAAAGATGGGCGGCTGATAGAGGCGCAGCGGATACGGATGCGGACTGAGTATGATATAGAGATGATGCATGAGATGGGTTTTTGTCAGGGTATAGAGAATTACTCTCGGCATGTGACTGGGCGTGAGAAGGGGGCGACTCCGTATACGCTGTTAGATTTCTTTCCGGATGATTTTTTGCTGTTGGCGGATGAGAGTCATGTGACGTTACCGCAGGTGGGTGGGATGTTTGAGGGGGATAAGAGTCGTAAGACGGTGTTGGTGGAGCATGGATTTAGACTGCCGAGTGCTCTGGATAATAGACCGTTGAGGTTTGAGGAGTATATGAGGAAGACTCATCAGCGGGTGTATGTGACGGCAACACCCGGGCCGTTTGAGTTTACCAACTGTAGACCAGATAATAAGACGTATATTCCGTGGGTTAAGGGTGAGCTTAGTGCGAACCAAGCGATTAAGATTTTACGTAAGCAGGTGACGCCTAGTAATACTCTGGATAAGGTGGAGGAGTTTGATGTGGACACTAGGGGGTCTACGCTGATGGTGCAGCAGATTATCCGACCGACTGGTTTGTTAGATCCGATTTTGAAGATGATGCCGCTGGATGGGCAGATCGATTCGACGATAGAGTTATGCCGAGATAGGGCGGAGAAGAATGAGCGAGTGCTGGTGACTACGCTGACGAAGAAAACTGCTGAGGAGCTTACGGAGTATCTTACTGAAGTGGGATTAAAGGTTCGGTATATTCATGCGGATATCGATGCGGTAGAGCGGGTGGAGATTTTACGCCAGTTGCGAGCAGCGGAATTTGATATTTTGGTGGGGATTAACTTACTGAGAGAGGGACTGGATTTACCCGAGGTGAGTTTGGTGTGTATTCTGGATGCAGATAACGAGGGGTTTCTTAGGAATGAGACGAGCTTGGTGCAGACTGCTGGAAGAGCAGCGCGACATATTAATGGTGAGTGTGTACTGTTCTGTGATAAGGTGACTGATAGTATCCAGGCTCTGCTAGATATCACGGAGTTTAGGAGAGGGGTGCAGATGGCTCATAATGAAAAGCATGGAATCTCACCTCAGAGTGTGGTGAGAGCACTACAGAAGAGCTTGAGTAATGCGGAGGAAACTAAGGAGGCTGCGAGCACGATGGACCAGAGCTTAGTGGCTGAGGATGATGTTGACTATAATGTGATGCAGGTGCTCTCTGAGCTGGAGACTGAGATGCGAGAGGCAGCGGCGAAGCTGGAATTTGAGCGTGCGGGACACTTGAGAGACCAGATTGGAGAGTTAAAGAAAAAAGCAGGAATCAAGGATAAGCCTGCTATTACTGCTAAGTTAAAGAGGAAGGTGGATTATCGAGAGTTGTGATATTGAGAGGGGAGATTTTGATCTGCCTTATTTAGAATAGGCCTTACTCTCGCCTCTCTTGCTGTGGTGCTTACCATAGTGAGCTTCAATGTATCCGAATTCCACCATTGTGTCGTCCCAAGATGTGACCATATTCGGGTTGTTGGCGAATACCGTTTTAGCAGTGAGAATCCATTCTGAAGCTGTGGTTTTACGGTCCTCATAGAATGCAATAGAGGCATTTGCGTAGTAGTAATATGGGGAATCTATTTGGTAAGAATATTTGTGAGCTAGTTGTTTAGCTTGAGCTAGATATTCTGTTTTCTGTTCGTCGTTAGTATTGGCTTTTTCTGATTTGGATAAAGCTAACTGGCACAGCATGATTTTGAATTCTACGAGTCTCGCAAAGTCTGTATTCTGCTGAGATTTTATCTTTTCTAGGAGGATTTTAAAGTTCTTGATCGATGATCTCCATTGGTTGTCACAGAATTCTAGTTCTGCGAGGTTGAAGAGGATTTTAGGATCGTCACCTGTTAAGGTTACGGCTTTGTTGAAGGTTTTTCTGGCTTTTTTGAAGTCTCTGAATTCGACATAAATAGCTCCTTCGAGGTTTAATGCAACAGGGTCTTCATCGAAAATAGCACTCATTTCTTGGAGTGCCATGAGTGTTTCAAATGTTCTTTTCTTAGAGAATAAACGATGAGCATCTGCACGTAATGTGAGGTATTTTCTACGTTGTTCCTCTGGTAGATTACTAAAGCGAGTGTTCAGGATATCCACTTTATTATTAATATCATTTATGCCGATATCGTCACCGAAATTTTGCGCATTTACTGATGATTGTAGTAATGTAGAGAGAATTGCTGATGTGAGTAAGAATTTGAATTTCATGGGGTTTAAGAATATTGTTTAGCAGGGCATTATATGAAATAGAAGCAGGAAGGCAATTAATAAATATTATGTGTCTGCATATATTCTAGGACTAGGGGACTCAACCAAGAGCGTGTGAGAGATGAATAAGGGTGTTTTCTTATATAAGTGGCTGATGCAGTGTGGGCTCCTCCGATATGAGAGAGGGTGAAGTTCTTGATGTTCTTGGGGTTTTCTCCACGCGAGACGACAATGAAGTTTACCAGAGATGCAAGGTATTTTGGTCGGTTCCATTTTAGAATGGCGTCCCACTGATCTGAGCCCATTAGCCAGTAGAGGTCAGCCTCTGGATATTTTTGCTGCATGATTTCTGCTGTTCTCCATGAGTATGATGGAGATGGAGCAGTGAGGTCGTAGTCATGGACTTCAGCCCAATGAAGGGCTTTTACCGCTAGCTCACACATTGCTAAGCGGTGGTGGTCTGGGGCATTTTGTTTAGTGAGCTTATGGGGAGATTGTTTGCAGGGGAGGAAGATGACTTTATCCATGTTTAATTCCCTATAGCATTTTTCTGCGATGTAGGTGTGTCCTAGGTGGATGGGGTCAAATGTTCCGCCTATTAAACAGATTTTTTGCTTTGCTTTCATGGAGAAATAGTTGATTTCGAGGTATGCAATTTCTAGTTTGTTTACTTGAGTCTTTGAAGTTGGGACTGAGTTCGTTCGGTGGTCCAGTGGCGCATTTAGCTTATTTTAGGGAGGCTTATGTGGAGCGACTTCAATGGCTAACGGATGAGAGATTTGCGGAACTGCTTGCAGTATGTCAATTTATGCCTGGTCCTGCAAGTAGTCAATTAGGAGCATCTATAGGGTATGAAAAAGGAGGTTGGTTGGGGGCATTTGGGTCATGGTTAGGATTTACTGCGCCTTCGGCAATCTTGATGATTCTTTTTGTTACAAGCATGGATACATTGAATGGTTTGTTAGGTAGTGGGTGGGTTCATGGGTTGACGATTGTGGCTGTGGCGGTAGTTGCGAATGCTGTGATAGGGATGCAACGGCAGCTTTGTGCAGATGTTAAGGGGAAATTGATCGCATTTGTTGTTGCTGCGATATTGATCGTGTTCCAAGTATCATGGTTGCAGCCTTTGTTGATTTTATTGGGTGGCTTTCTAGGGGTGATTTTATTTAAAGTTGAGGTGGCTGATACTGATGAGGGGGTGATTAAACATCCTTGGTTTAGTATAGGAATTTTAGGGTGCTTTGTGTTGGGGGTGGTTATTCTTTCATCAGTAAGGTTTTCTAATGATGAGGCTACGATGGTAGGAGGATTAGCCAAGACAGGTTCGATGGTTTTTGGCGGAGGGCATGTGGTGTTGCCGCTATTGGAGGCAGAGACTGTAGGGAAGAATTTGCTGGGGCAGGAGGATTTTCTGGCAGGTTATGGATTAGCTCAGGCAGTGCCTGGGCCGATGTTTACCTTCTCAGCATATATCGGAGCTTTCGTAGGGATGGCGGGAAGTTCATGGCTAGGTGGAGTGGTTGGAGTAGGGGCTATTTTTTTACCTGGTATGATTTTGTTGATGATAGGGATGCCTATTTGGAATGCTTATAAGAAGATAGCGAACATAAGAGCAGCGTTGAAGGGTGCCAGCGCTGCTGTAGTGGGGCTTATTTTTGCAGCTCTGTTTTCTATGCTAAGATTAGGGGTGATTAGTAATGTGTTAGAGGTTGTATTAGCGGTCGTGTTTGGAGTGATTTTGTATAAGAAATACCTGCCAGTTTGGATGGTAGTATTAGTGGGAGCTTCTCTGGGTGTAGGTATGGATATGTTGTAGGCAAAAAAACACCCCGCCTCATGAAATCTAGATTTATTGCTAAATCTGTCACACGAAACGAGGTGAAACACATATTTAATACTACAATGAAAGATTGTTTCTTACTTCTTATTTATAGAACGTCGTGTATTTGTTATTTTGTTCATTTAGTTTGAAAAAACTATTTTTTTGTAGAGACGGATTGGTTGACCAAGTTGTTTGATTGATCTACGTTGACGTCCTTATGTCCGAAACCACTCAAAACGAATTTATCGCTAATGAATACCATCGTGACCCGGAGCTTCTGTCACCTGCTGGTAACTGGGATTGTGCAAGGGCTGCGGTGGTGAATGGGGCTGATGCTATTTTCTTTGGATTAGGTAAATTCAATGCTCGTTTGCGTGCTGATAATTTTACGGAGGAGGATTTACCAGAGTTGATGAAGTTTCTTCATGCGCATGGTGTGCGTGGTTTTGTGACGATGAATACGCTTATTTTTACTGGGGAGTTGGAGGCGGCTGAGGCTCAGTTGAGACTTCTGGAGGAGTGTGGTGTGGATGCGATTATTGTTCAGGATTTGGGGTTAGCTCGCATTGCTAGGCATGTGGCTCCTAAGTTGGAGATTCATGCGTCTACTCAGATGACGTTGACTTCTCCTGAAGGGTTGGAGTTTGTGGATTCACTTTATAAGCTTGAGAGGGCTGTTTTAGCGCGGGAGTTATCTGTTGTGGAGATAGGGAAGTTTAAGCCTAAGGAGTGTGTTCCTTTGGAGGTGTTTGTGCATGGTGCGCTGTGTGTGGCATATTCTGGTCAGTGTTTGACAAGTGAGTCATTGGGCAAGAGATCTGCGAACCGAGGTGAGTGTGCACAGGCTTGCCGGATGCCTTATGAGTTGGTGGTGGATGGTGAGACGAAGGAGATGGAGGAAGTGCGTTATTTGCTGAGTCCTCAGGATCTGGCTGCTGTGGATGTGATTCCTCAGTTGGTGGAGGAGGGTGTGGTTTCATTTAAGATCGAGGGGCGCTTGAAGAGTCCTGAGTATGTGGCTGCGGTGACTAGGGTTTATCGCAAGGCGATTGATGATGCTGTTGCGAAGCGTGATTCTACGGTTACGGAGCGGGATAGGTATGCTCTTGAGATGACGTTTTCGCGTGGTTTGTCTACTGGTTGGTTAGAGGGGACGAATCATCCTTATTTGACTCATGGTAAGTTTGGCAAGAAGCGTGGAGCTTATGTGGGAGAGATCACTCAGGTGGGTAGGGGGTATGTGCAGGTGAAGTGGACGGGTAATACGGATTTAAAGTCTGGTGACGGGATTGTTTTTGATGCTGGTGAGGATAGGAATGAGGAGCAGGGTGGTAGGATTTTCCGAGTGGATGGTGATAAGGTGAAGTTTCATGAGAAGCATTCTAATGTGGACTGGACGCGTGTGCGAATAGGGCAGGGAATCTGGAAGACGGATGATCCGAAGCTGAATGCAGAGGTGAAGGCGCTATGGAAGAATGTGAAACTTCAGCCGAAGAGAGAGGAGCTTAAGATTAGAGTGAGTGGTGGAGTGGGTGAGCCTATGGTGCTGATTTGTGAGGGTGTTTCTGTGAAGTCTGATGAGTTATTAGAGAAGGCTGAGAATAGGCCAGTGAATACTGAGCTGTTAGAGAAGCAGCTTTCGCGTTTAGGTGAGACTGAGTATGCTCTGGGTGAGGTGGTGAATGAGTTGATTGGTGAGGTGATGATGCCGGTGTCTGCTCTGAACCGTTTACGTAGGAGTCTGGTGAGTAAGTTAGATGAGAGGCCTAAGATTACTGAGGTGTATGAGCGTTCTGAGAATAAGGTGAGTGAGTTATTTCCAGTGATGGGTGATGAGCAGGAGGTGTTGAATGAGTTGAGTATTTTGACGCGTGAACCGCATCAGGTGGAGGCTGCTCTGGAGGCGGGGATCAAGCGTATTTATGCGGATTATGAGGATATCCGTAAATATAAGGATGCGGTGAAGATAGTGAGGGATTCAGGGTTTGATGCTACGATTCATCTGGCGACTCCGAGGATTCAGAAGCCGAGTGAGGTGGGGTATTTTAAGTATATTGATAAGGCTGATGCTGATGGGGTTTTGATTAGGAATTTGGGAGCGATTGAGCACTTCAAGGATAGGGAGAATTTTTATAGGACTGGGGACTTTTCATTGAACTGTGCGAATCCGTTGACTGCTCGTATTTTGAAGGAGCAGGGGAATTTGGATCATTTGACTATTTCTTATGATTTGAACATTAGCCAGGTGAAGCAGATGCTTTATAAGTCTCCTGAGAACTGGTATGAACTGACGATTCACCAGCACATGCCGATGTTTCATATGGAGCATTGTGTATTCTGTACGTTTTTGAGTGAGGGGACGAGTATTAAGGATTGTGGCAAGCCTTGTGAAAAGCATGAGGTGCATCTTAGAGATAGAGTGGGGCAATTACATCCGTTGAAGGCGGATGTGGGCTGTAGAAATACACTGTTTAATGGTAGGGCGCAGACTGGGGCGAGATTTTATGATGATCTGGCTAAGGCTGGTCTGGGTAAGTTTAGGATAGATCTGCTGAATGAGAGTAAAGATGAGGCTTTGATGACGATACAGGCTTATCAGCAACTTATTGATGGGCGGTCTGACGGTCATATGCTTTGGCAAGATTTGGATGTGATGGAGAAGCTTGGTGTTACTGAGGGGACGTTTAGTGAGACGTTTTAGAGGTTAGTTTTTGGGCAGAAAAAAGCCATCTTGTTAGACAAGATGGCTTTATAATTAAAGTGGTATTTATTTGGCTTCTTGAGAAGCCGAAATAAGCCAGACTCTTTATTCGTCGAGTGATGGCTTCTTGGCGCGGCGTACCGAACCGAATCTCTTTGTGAACTTGTCGATACGACCTTCAGTATCCACGAAGGTAGATTTACCTGTGAAGAATGGGTGTGTGTCAGCAGTAACACCTGCAGAGATGACAAAGTAGTCAACTCCGTCAACATTTTCAGTCTTATCTGACTTGGCTGTTGAGCGAGTGAAGTAGCGCTTACCTGATGTCATGTCTTGAAAGATGACAGGATGGTAGTCTGGATGAATTTCTGGTTTCATGATGATTAATTAGTTAAGACTGCGTTTCCGACGCAGTAAGGATGTGGAGATTGCAGAAAAACCAGTAAGTGTCAAGTGAATGCGATAGAAATAGTGGTTATTAGAGGGGGTGTAGTGGATACTGTCGGTTGACAATCTGCTATTGATAGGGCAAAGATTTAGCATTATGAACTTACTACTCGGTGTAAATATAGACCATATAGCGACGTTACGACAGGCTCGCTACGCGCTACTCCCTGATTCTCCTAATGCAGAACCTTGTCCTGTGGATGCAGCGGAGGATGCTCATTTAGGGGGGGCTGACTCGATTACGATTCATGTACGTGGGGACAGGCGACATATGCAGGAGGCAGATGCTTATCGTATTAAGGAGGCTAGTGAGTTACCGATCAATTTAGAGATGGGGAATAGCAAGGAGATGATTGCTATGGCGCTGAAGCTGAAACCCACGTTTATCTGTTTGGTTCCAGAGACGCGTGAAGAGGTGACTACTGAGGGGGGGCTTGATGTGGCTGGTCTTTATGATGAGCTGGCTCCGACTGTGAGTGTTCTTCAAGAAGCGGGGATGAAGATTAGTATGTTTGTGGATCCAGACATTCATCAAATCGAAGCCTCGGCTAAAATAGGAGCTGAGATGGTGGAGCTGCATACAGGTTGCTTTGCGAATGCTGAAAAAGGCTGTGAGAGAGATGAGGAGATTGAGAGGCTGAGGATGGCTGCTCAGAGGGGATTTGAGTTAGGAGTTCAGGTGAATGCGGGACATGGGATTAATTATGATAATATCAAGGAACTGTATATTGTTCCGCATTTAAAGGAACTGAACATAGGGCATACGATTGTGGCTCGTTCAGTAAGGGTGGGGTTGAAGCAGGCTGTGGCAGAGATGCGTGAGTTGATGGCTAATTATAAACCTGATGGGACGGCGGTATGAATTTATTAGGTATAGGGATTGATGTGGTGGAGGTGGAGCGGATTGGCTCTTCTATGGATGAGTTTGGGGAGAAATTTGTGAAGCGAATTTTTACTGAAGCGGAGCAGGAGTATTGTGATTCTCAGAAGCGCTCAGCTATACATTATGCTGCTAGGTTTGCGGCTAAGGAGGCGATAGCTAAGGCGTTTGGAACGGGGATAGGGAAAGAGATCTCATGGTTAGATATGGAGATACTCAGAGAGGCATCTGGAGAGCCTAAGGTTCTTATGAGAGGGGGGGGTGCGGCGTATGCTGAAAAGTTGAATGTGGTGGATATTAAGATAAGTCTCACACATGCAGAGCACTATGCGGCTGCGAATGCTGTGGTTCTTGTGGGAGGAACTGCTTAGGGTGAAAATAAATCAGGTAAACTCCTTTTTTTTCCTTGCACTTTCTACAGATTCTGACAATTTCCCGCTCGTCGCGAGAGGCTTTCATAGTAGGAAGTTTTAAGTAACAAAACATTCCGGCATAGCTCAGCGGTAGAGCGGGTGACTGTTAATCACTAGGTCCAAGGTTCGAATCCTTGTGCCGGAGCCATTTGAAAGCCTCAGAGCATTTTTGCTTTGAGGCTTTCGCCTTTTTAGGAGGGTAGAGATAGTCTAGTGGTTTATTTTTTGCGCTTGGTTCTGGCGCCTGTTGGCTTTCGTTTGGAGCCTCCGGGACGTTTTGCTTGTGCGTTGTTTTTTCGGTTGGCGAATTTATTCTGGTATTCGCCGGTTCTACCGGAACTTTTGGCAGCTACGGGAGTGTTTCTGCGATCTTCTCTGTTAGGTTCTGGTGTGTCTTGATCGTATTTGAATCCTTCTACTTGTTTTTTTGGGAGTGTTTTTTGGATAAGTTTTTCGACTTTTTTGAGTGCTTGTTGATTTGCTTTAGTGATGAAAGTGATGGCTATTCCTTTTGACTCGGCTCTGCCTGTTCTGCCGATGCGGTGGATGTAGTCTTCTGATTGTTCAGGGAAGTCGTAGTTGATAACGTGGGTGACGCCATCGACATCTATTCCGCGGGCGGCGACGTCTGTGCCGACGAGGACGCGGACTTTGCCTTTTTTGAATTCATCGAGAGCTCGTCTGCGCTGGCCTTGTGATCTGTCACCGTGGATGGCTTCTGCGGTGATACCTTCCATTTTGAGGGCTTTGGTGAGTTCTTCCGCTCCGAGCTTGGTCCTAGCGAATACCATGACTGCGTAGAACTCGTGTGAGCTGTTGAGCAGGTGTTCTAGGAGTTCTGTTTTTTGGTGTTCTTGAACTTCATAGATGATTTGTTCGATGGTTTCTGCAGGGCTGGCTCTGCGCTCAACTTCGATGACTGTGGGTGAGTTAAGAAATTCTTTGGTGAGTGATTCTATTTGACGGTTGAGGGTGGCTGAGAAGAGGAGTGTTTGTTTGCTTTTGGGGAGTTTTTTGACGATGGTGCGGATGTCTGGGATGAATCCCATATCTAGCATACGATCTGCTTCGTCTAGGACTAGGGTTTCGATCTGGTGGAAGTTTCCGTGACCTTTGTCGACTAGGTCTAGTAGTCTTCCGGGAGTGGCTACTAGGATGTCTACGCCTGATTCGAGTTTTGCAATTTGTCCTTTGTCGCCTATTCCTCCGATGATGACTCCGGTACGTAGATTGGTGTATTTGGCGTATCCTCTGATATTTTCGTGGATTTGCTGAACGAGTTCTCTTGTGGGTGCGATGATGAGTATACGGGTGTGGCGTGCTTCATTGGCTTCTGTTTTATCTACTAGCTTGGATAGTAGAGGGAGTGTGAAGGCGGCGGTTTTACCTGTACCTGTTTGTGCGATGCCGATTACGTCTGCGCCTTTGGCTACTTTTGGGATCGCTTTTATTTGAATAGGGGTAGGCTTGGTGTAGCCGCTGTCGGCGACCGCCTTGAGTATGCGCTCGTGGAGTGGAAGTTGTTTGAAGTTCATGATAGAGATAGTTGGCTGAGTTTGACGTTGGTTTTGTGGTTAGTTTGTAAACCAGGGCAGAGCTTGGGAAATATTTGTTCTAACAGGTCAAGGTTTCCAGTTGTTTGGATGTTGATCTGAGGAGATCTGTTTGGAGAATTTGGTTTTTTGTTAGGTAATAGTGAGAGAGTGCGGTTAGCAACTGCTGCGCCTGTGTGGATGAGAGTGATGTCTTTCCCAACAAGTTTCTGGATAGATTTTCTAAGGAACGGGTAGTGTGTGCATCCTAATACAAGGGTGTCTGCTCCAGATGCTAGCATGGGTAATGTGTATTCTGTGATAGCTGAGTCAACTTGAGGACCGGAGAGAGTTCCAGCTTCTACGAGTTCTACAAATTTAGGGCAAGGCTGGGTGATGACTTTTATTTTACTGGGGGGTGCGTGAGTGTGAATGAGATGGTGGAATTTCTCACCGGCTATTGAGGCTTGAGTGGCGAGTATGCCTATTGTGTTTGATTGAGTGGCTTGAGCAGCTGGCTTGACTGCTGGTTCCATGCCCACGAATGGTATGTTGAATTGTTCTCTAACAGATTCTACTGCGTGGATGGTGGCTGAATTACATGCAATAACGATGATGTCTGCGCCATTCTTTATTAATTCTTTGGAGAGTTTGGTAACGCGAAGTTTGATTTGATCCGGTGATTTCGTTCCATAGGGACACCAGCTAGAGTCAGCAATGTAGTCAATGTCTAGTTGGGGAAGGAGTTGTTGGATCTCTAGGAGAACTGATAAGCCACCTACACCAGAATCAAGAATACCGATTTTGGTTGGCTTCTGTTCAGCTTTTCGATCTTTACTGAATGATGTGGGTTCAGATGGCACGATGTGAGGTGTTGCTTAGAAAGATGGTTTGTGTGTAAAAAAATTTACTCTAACTACGAGAGTTAGAGTAAAGTTATTTTGCTTGAGAATGTGTATTGAAAATTCAGTCTAAAAAATCAAATGACTTGGAGTGAACTGTTATAAGTTAAGTCCAAGTTGACGATTGTCTTTCTTGTTTTGATTCATTTGAGATGATTTATCTTCTAGGTTTTTCCCAGCCTCTTGATTTTCTAAGAAGCTGCTGCAAGCTTTCCCTTTTTATCAGATGCGCTCTGGTTCCCTTTTTTAGCTGAACTATTTGGTTTAGCTGCTATTTGAGTAGATGGAGCACCAACTGTAGACTTACCTACGAAGATAGCGCCTGCCTCGACAGAGATAGTAGCAGCTTTGATGTCGCCAATGAGTTCAGCGTTCGCCTTAAGTTCTACACGATCAGTTACTGTGATGTTACCGTGGACTTTACCGTAGACAACTACTGAGCGAGTGTGAACTTCTGCTTTGATGCGTGCGTTCTCTCCTACAGTAAGTGATCCGTCTGAATGAATCTCACCTTCGATGAGTCCATCGACTACGAGGTCATTGGTGAATTTTACTTTTCCTTTGATCTCAACGTCTGAGCTGAGAACGTTTCTGCCGTTTGTAGCTGCAACGGTAGAAGTAGGAGCCGCTGGCTTGCTAGTAGATTTAGCAGGGGCAGCTTGTGACTGGCTAGGTGAAGATTTAGCTGGTTGTGCTGGCTCTGATTTCTGAGCTGCTGGAGTAGAAGAAGCTGGTGAAGATGTTGAGGCTTCTTCTTCGTTATTGCTGATATATTTTTTGAATACTGACACGGTGTTTATCGTTTAGAGTTAGAATTAGTTATATTTTTTTAGATTAGTAAGTAGCTGGCTACTTTGTGTTAGGATTTATAATTTCAGGACAATAAAATAATTGCATACAATGTCCTATGACTATTAATTACTATATACTGTGTGACTTGTGAATAACTTTCTTTAAAAAAATTATTTAATATAGGTTGATGACAAGTAGTTGTAAATTAGAGTTCTGATTTTGGGGCTTCTTCTGTGGTAGGGATAACTGCTGGAGCTGTTGTGGGGCTGGCGCTCGGAGTAGCTGATGGCACTATTTGAATAGGATCAGAGCTGGTTGGGGGAGTTGGCAAAGTAGGGGTAGGTGATGGAGTAGGGACAGGAGCTTGCTTTACGATCACTGGTTCTTTTGCATTTAGATAGAGAAGTCTTTCGGCAGCGACGTTGTTGAAGCGAGATTCGCTGTTTTTGATGTCGGTGTATATTTGTTTCGCTTTTTCGAGTTGGTTGTTTGATACGGCGATATCTGCTAGTGCGATGTTAGCGCGTGGGGCTAGGTAGTCAGATTGATCATTGGAAATGAGGCTCTTGAGAGTGTCTTCTGCATCTGCATTGTTTCCTGCGTTGATATGAATGAGAGCTAGTTCGAGGAGTTTAGCTGGTACACCTGGATGCTCTGGGTAGTTGGAGATGAAGTGGTCGAGAGCAGCGATTCTGTCATCATCAGTAGTTCTTAGTTCTGAAATGGCCATGGCTGCTGTACCTGCTGTTTGGCTACTGGAGTAATCTGTGATGACTTTATTGAGAGAGTCTTCATCTGTTGCTAGCATGAATGCTTCACCAGCTTCAGTAGCATTCTTTTTTGCTAAGCCTGTCATGAAGACATAGGCGAGTACTCCGAGGAAAATGAGAGATGCCAAGATCATGAGTTTCTTTTGATTATTCTCAAGAAATTCTTCAAATTTTGATGGGCCGTGTTCTAGCTCTGCGATAGGTGTAGGTGAATCTTCCATAATTGTGAGTGCGAAATATCCTTGTACGGTGGGGTTGGCAAGTAAATTTAGAGTGGCTGTGTTATTATTTGAAGGGTGGAATCTGTCTATTAATGTATATTTATCTCGTCTGTTTGTGTGAAATTGTTCAAGGATTAGGCATGCGAAGAGAGATAGAGAATGCAGTGCTGTATGGTATTGTGGATAGGGGGTATGTAGCTGAGGATGATATTGAGTCTGTGGCTGGGGCTTTGATCGCTGGTGGGGTAGACATTCTTCAGTTAAGAGCAAAGGGTTGTGGTGAGTCTGAAATAGAGTCGATGGCGCTCAAGTTGGTGGTTATTTGCCGTGCTGCTGGGGTTCCTTTTGTGGTGAATGATTTTGCAGAGATAGCGAAGCGAGTGGATGCTGATGGAGTGCATGTGGGGCAAGATGATGGATCGCTGGCTGATGTGAGGAAGATTGTGGGTGAGGAGATGATGGTGGGGAGGTCAACGCACTCGGTGGAGCAGGCTAAGCAGGCTCTTGAGGATGGGTTTGATTATATTGGCTTTGGTCCTTTGTTTCCGACTCCTACTAAGAAAGGTAGGCCAGGTATAGGGATGGAGTCTGTTTCAGAGGTTCAAGTAGAGGTGGGTGCTGAGATTCCTGTTTTTTGTATTGGCGGGATTACTAGAAAGAATATAGAGACTGTGGCTGAGTCTGGAGCGAGACGTATTGTTATTGTCTCAGATCTTCTAACAGCAGATTCTATCGAGGGCACTACAGCTTCAGCAAAACAAACTTTTACCAACTATTATCAATAAATATTATGTCAGTTATCATCGGAGGAACTATCGCAATCGACAACGTTAAAACACCTACAGCGGAAGCTAAAAATCTGTTAGGTGGCTCTGCTTCATTTGCTTCATTATCTGCTAGTTATTATACGGACGATGTTAATTTAGTTGGGATTATAGGTCATGATTATCCGAAGGAGCATTTGGATATGTTAGAGAAGCATGGTGTGAATCTGACGGGAGTAGAGCGTAGTGCATCTGAGTCATTTACGTGGACTGGTGAATATATGGAAAATATGAATGACCGTGAGACTCTTGCGGTTGCACTTAATGTCTTAGAGGGCTGGGAGGTTAAAGTTCCTGCTGAGATTTCTGCGGCGGATATTGTGGTGTTGGCGAATATGTCACCGGAGAATCAGTTGCAGATGCTATCTCAGTGTGAGGGTGAGAGCAGGTATGTGATCGCAGATACGATGGATTTATGGATAGCGATAGCGAATGAGCCGTTGCATGAAGTGCTTACTCAGATTGATATGTTGGTTCTGAATGAATCTGAGGCTAGAGATTTGGCTAAGACGTCTAATTTGATCTTGGCTGGTGAGAAGTTGTTAGAGAA
This sequence comes from Akkermansiaceae bacterium, assembly GCA_023300205.1. Classification (GTDB taxonomy): domain Bacteria; phylum Verrucomicrobiota; class Verrucomicrobiia; order Verrucomicrobiales; family Akkermansiaceae; genus Rubritalea. The sequence goes on from JALZVD010000281.1 coordinate 16,975, forward strand.
GGGTCCTAAGCATGTTGTTATTAAGTTAGGTGAATTTGGAGCGGTGTTATTTGGGCCTGATGGTAAGATGTTCCGTTTGCATGCCTGGCCGTTGAGAGAGGTGGCTGATCCTACGGGAGCTGGGGATTCATTTTTAGGGGGGATGGCTGGTTACTTGGATAGCTTAGAGAATTCTGTTTATAGCTTTGGGGATATTTCACAGGCGATGGCGCGAGGTTCTGTGGCGGCTAGTTTTACTTGCGAGGCTTTTTCTACTATAAAATTACAAGAGGTGACAGAGGAGGATCTGGCTAATCGGTTAGCTGGACTTCGCGAGATGAGTCAGTGGTAAGCTTGTTTATTTAGTATTTGACGTCTAGTAGGGTAAGAGCTTCTGCTGGGGCACAGAATGGAGATTTTCCGAATGGGAGGTCTTGAGGTTGGTTGAGTAGTGCTAGGTGGTCATCGAGTCTGAGTCTTCCTTGTGCGGCTTGGACGGCTGCGCCGGTGAGGAGTCTGACCATTTTATACATGAAGCCATTTCCTGTGAATGTGATGCGGTAGCCATGGTTATGAATATGGAAGTCTGAGCGGGTGATGATACGGGTGTATTCTGTATCTTCTGTTTCGTTTCCTCGATTTGCGGCGAAGGCTCGGAAGCAGTGTTCGCCGAGGTAATGGGAGAGTGCTTGTTCCAGAGAGATGGGGTCTAGCTGGCGAGGGAGGTGCCATGCTCTTCCGTGCATGTGGGGGTGAAGGACTGGGGCTAGACAGAGGTCGTAGAGGTATGTTTTTTCTTTGGCCGAGAAGCGGGCGTGAAAGTCATCTGGCATTTCTAGGCAGTCGAGAACGCGGATGGTGGGAGGGAGCTTGGTGTTAATGGCGGGAACCCAGTTGTAGGGGTTCATGTCTATCGATGGAGGTGGCTGGAAGTGGGCGACCTGTCCGTCTGCGTGGACGCCAGCATCTGTTCTACCAGAGCCGTGGACTGAGATTGGCTGCTTGACTATTTCAGAGATGGCTGCCTGGAGGATGTCTTGGACGGTGTTTTTGTTAGGTTGTGACTGCCAACCTGAGAAGGGTCTACCATCATAGGCTATGGTTAGTTTGAGAGTGGGCATATTAATCTGTTAGGTTGTTAGAAGAGGGGTTCAGGCGAATTTTGTGATAGCCAGGCTGTGAGTATTTCTACTGCTGCTGCTTGGTCGATGATACTTTTTTGTTTTCTGGCATTTTTACCAGCTTGATGAAGTTTCTCAGCGGCTGCGACTGTGGTGAGGCTCTCATCGATGTAGTGGAGGGGGAGGTCTATTTTTGCGGTTAGTTCGGCGCCGAAGGCTCTGATTCTTTCTGCTGCGGTTCCTTCAGTTCCGTCCATGCGAATGGGGAGGCCTAGGACGAGTTGTTTGACTTGCCGTTCTTTGACGAGTGTGCTGATACGTTCAATGGGAGGGGTGTTTTTTACGTGAATTGTTTCTAGTGGGTGAGCCATGATGCCGACTGGGTCGGTGATGGCTAGACCGATACGGGCTTCGCCGTGATCAATTGCTAGGACTGGGTGTTGTATATCTTCATTCACGTAAGCTAGATAGACATGAAATGGTTATTTAACATAGGAAAATAGGGAGAAATCGATAATTTTAGAGGTGGTGTCTTGACATAGCAAGATATGTGCAAGAACTTCCTTCATCGTGAAAAATACAATATTCAGAAATACACTCGTAACTGGGTTGGTAGGGATTGTGGCCTTTGGGGCGATGAATGTCTCAACTGCTCAAGATTTAGCTGCACCGAAGGATGTGGCAGCAGCTCCAGGGGATGCTGAGAAGACAGCATCCGGACTGATGTCAAAAATTCTCAAAGCGGGAACAGGAAAAGAGAAGCCGAGTGCGGCTGATACTGTGACTGTTCATTATTCAGGATGGGAAACGAATGGTAAGATGTTTGATTCATCAGTGAAGAGAGGTCAGCCGGCATCATTTCCATTGGATCGTGTGATCAAGGGGTGGACTGAAGGGTTGCAACTTATGGTGGTGGGGGAGAAGCGTCGTTTCTGGATTCCTGCTGGGTTAGCTTATGGGGAGACTCCTTCACGTCCGGGTGGACCGTCTGGAATGCTTTGTTTTGATGTGGAGCTATTAGGAATAAAGAAGGCACCTAAGATGCCAGATGTTCCAGCTAATGTGGATGCGGCACCTGCTGATGCTTTAAAGACTGAATCTGGTTTGGCATCTAAGGTTCTGAAAAAAGGAACAGGTGTAGAAATGCCAAAGGCTACGGATAAGGTGACTGTTCATTATTCTGGCTGGGATAAGACTGGTAATATGTTTGATAGTTCAGTGATGCGCGGAGAGCCTACTTCTTTTCCTCTTAATGGGGTAATCAAGGGATGGACTGAAGGGTTACAGTTAATGGTAGTGGGAGAGAAGCGGCGCTTCTGGATCCCGGCAGAACTTGCTTATGGCGAGGCTCCACAGCGACCGGGTGCTCCATCTGGAATGCTAACGTTTGATGTTGAATTGTTAGATTTTAAGCCAGCTCCACAGATGCCTAAGCTTCCAAAGGATTTTGCGGCAGCACCGGCTAATGCAGTGGAGTCAGAAGGTGGGATTAAGTCTGTGGTTCTTAAAGCGGGTGAAGGTGCGCAGGCTAAGGCTGAAGATGTGATCGTAGTGAACTACACTGGCTGGGATAAGAACGGGGATGTATTTGATACTTCGACTCAGCAAGGTGAGGCAGTGCCGATTCCTTTGGCTAAGATGTCACCAGAGCTTAGTAAGGCGTTACAGCTTATGAAGGTGGGTGAGACTCGTCAGTTATGGGTTCCTGCTAAGGCAATCTTAGGCGATACGCCTCAAGAAGGAGCTCCTGAGGGTCCATTTTGTTATCAGTTTGAGTTTGTTAAGGTGTTAGAAAAGTAGGAGGAAGATAATTTTACGCAAAGAAGCGTCTCTTGGTGATTTACCGAGAGACGCTTTTTTATTTTGAGAGATGGGGTTATTGAGCGGGGATTGTGTATTGAGGAGTGGTTGGGGTGTATTGAGGTAGGGCAGGGGTAGCAGCTTGAGGGATAACTTTATTGACGACTTTGCCGATGGCGTTTCCTGCGTGTGTGAAGCCATCCCCTATTGGGTCTGCTGATGATGCGGCGGTTGGTGATAAGCAGCTTGTGAGTGATGCGCAGAATATGATGGCTGAGGGTTTTAAGATGTTTTTCATAGCTGATATACTTTAGCTAAGCTTTGTTGATCTGCAAGTGAGAATTTTTTTTGTTATTGTGTGTTTATAAGCTCATTTTGGGGTGATTATTTATGATCAAACTAATGAAGTATAATGGATAGGTCTCAATTTTTGAGGATTAGGATATTATCTGTAGTGGAGGCTTGCCATGTTAGGTAAAAATGGCATGATTTTGTGACAAGATCACTATTTAACGTATTATCATTTATCAAATATGAGCGAACCAATCGTAGAAATTTCAGAAGGGCAACTTCCGCAGAACTTAAGAACACTTTGGCTAAAGTCACTGAGTGCTGTAGAGCTTCAAAATTATAGTTATGCTGTGAGTCTTTGCCAGGCAATTTTAAAAGAAGCTCCAGGTTATGTGGAGGCACGAAAGTTGGCTCGACGTTGTGCTGTGAAGTTGACAGCAGGTAATAAGAAGAAGAGTGGATTCTTTGGGTCTGGAGTGTCTACTTCACGTCTGCAGAGTCAGCTCAAAAAAGATTTACGAGCAGGTTTAATGGCGCTAGAGAAGGATCTGGGAGAGAATCCTAATAATGGTGATTTGAATGAGCTTTTGTTTGATACGGCGGTTCAGGAGAATATGCCTGAAACTGCTAGTTTTGCGTTAGAGACGGTGAGAAAAGGTTCACCTGAGAATACAAAGTTACTTCATAAGTTAGCGAGTTATTATTTAGCACTGGATAAGCCTCAGGAAGCGGCGGGAGTTTATAAGGATATCATCAAGCAGGATTCTACTGACATTGATGCTGTGAAGGGGGAGAAGGATGCAACAGCTAGGGCTTCGATGAAGTCTGGAGGATGGGAAAAGGGAGGGATTGAAGATAGTAAGAAGGATTCTTCAGGAGATAAGGAACAGGAGGAGTCTGATAGAGCAGGGATGACTCGCGAACAGAAAAAGGCTAAGTTAGCTAAGTTGATGGAGGAGTATCAGCAAGATCAGAATAATCTGGGAGTGGTGAAGGAGATCGCGGAGGTTTATGAAGATTTTGGGTATTGGTCAGATGCTCATGTATTCTATGACTGGGCATATCAGCTGAGTCATAAAGATTCTACGTTGAAAAATAAGGCGGAGAAGATGAAGAATAAAGATGCTGATGAGCAGATTGAAAAGCTTGAGGCACAGCTTGTGAGTGAGCCTGGAAATGTAGAGTTAGAGGCGCAGATTTTAGCTTATAAGCAAGAACGCTCGAAAGAGTCTGTGGTGGAAGCTCAGGCAAGTGTGGACCAGAATCCTACCGATCCACAGCTTCGGTTTGATCTTGGACTGGCTTTGTATAACTCTGGTGACTTTAATGGTGCGATTCCTCATCTTCAGCAGGCGAAGCGTAACCCGCATATCAGAACGCGGGTGTTGCTAACACTGGGTAGGTCATTTGATGCTAAGGGGATGTATGATATTGGGATTAGTCAGTTAGAAGAGGCGCTGGAGGATCTGACTGCGATGGATGGCACGAAGAAAGAGGTACTCTATGAGATGGGGCTTATTTATATGAAAATGGAGAAGAAGGCTGAGGCTCTGGCTTGCTTCAAGCAAATCTACGAGGTGGACTATGGTTACAGAGATGTTGCGCAGCGCGTGGAAGATGCCTACGGCTCATAGTCCCATTATTACATTATTAGCGACGGGTTCAGATTACTAACATTTGAGCCCGTTTTTGTTTCTATTAAGATGACTAAAAATACCTTCTATAACCAATTTGATACAGAGCGTCTCTCAGAGGAGCGACATGATGAGACGTATCGATCTCCTTTTCAAGTTGACCGGGATAGGGTTTTACATACACCGACGTTTCGCTCACTTCAGAGTAAGACTCAGGTGTTCTGGAGTGGTGAATATGATTTCTATAGGACTCGATTGACCCACTCGCTGGAGGTGGCACAGATAGGGAGGTCTATTTGTAATTTTTTGAATTCGCGGTCTAATTTGTTGTCTGATGATTATTTTATTGATTCTGATTTAGTTGAGGCAGCGTGTCTTTCACATGATTTAGGGCATCCCCCATTTGGCCATGCGGGGGAGCGGACGCTGAACCGGTTAATGGGTGAGTATGGTGGCTTTGAGGGTAATGCTCAGACGCTTAGATTATTGGGGGATAGGATCTTTTCTGCTAGTAAGACAGGGATGAATCCTAGCCGAGCATTTGTGGATTCTATTCTGAAGTATAAGACTTTGTGGTCTGAGCTTTGTGATGGTGATATGAGGCCTAATAATCATTTCTTGTATAATGAGCAGGCGCATTATTTAGACTGGGTCTGTGGAGGGAGAGATTTTCCTACTGAGTATACACCTGGAAAATTTAGAGATGGGTTTAGCTCGATCGAGTGTCAGATCATGGATTTGGCAGATGATACGGCATATTCTCTGAATGATTTAGCAGATTCTGTTAGAGCTGGATTTCTTACGATAGAGCGAGTGGAGCGGTGGGCTGATGAGAATAATTGTGGAGTAGAGAAGGGGACGCCGGTAGGTGATTTACTGAGATCTATACGGGGTAACCGAGTGGAGTTGATGGCGGGTAATAGGATAGGCCGGTATATTCAGAGTGTAAGGTTAGAGGAAGATGTTAACTTCATGAGTGGGGTTTCTAACAGGTATAAGTATAAGTTAGTGGTCGATCAAGGGGTGCAGTCCGAGACGAAGGAATTTAAGAAGATGGCTTATGATTTGGTATTTAAGTCTCCAGAGTTAAATCAGTTGGAGTATAAGGGGGATCATTTACTTTCTATGCTGTGGGAGATTTTAGGAGACGAGGATAGTCCTTATCATTTGCTTCCGCAGGAAGTGGCTAGTGAGCTAAATGAGGGGGAGACGGAAGGAGAACGTAAGAGGTTACTCTGTGATTTTTTAGCGAGTTTAACTGATGGTTCTGCGACTCGGCTATATAAGCGTTTAATGGTGCCGGATTTTGGTTCAATTGGTGATTTGTTAGGTTAGATTCATGAAGAAGGTAATCAAACAACCGCTGGATGCTCTGAAGGAATATTTTGGTTTCGATGGATTTTTAGATGGTCAGGATGATGTGGTGCAGCGGATACTTAGTGGGGCTGATGGGTTGGTGGTGATGCCTACGGGTGGAGGTAAGTCCTTGTGTTATCAGCTGCCAGCGCTTTGTTTGGATGGTGTGACGCTGGTGGTGAGCCCGCTGATAGCGCTGATGAAGGACCAGGTGGATGCACTTGATGAGAAAGGGATAGCAGCGACGATGATTAATTCATCTCTCGCGCATGGCGAACAGCAGGATAGGATTTCTAGAATGCGTAAGGGGGAGTATAAGTTGGTGTACATTGCACCGGAGAGATTTAGATCTGAGTCATTTATGCGGGTGATGGAGGAGGTGAATATTTCATTATTTGCGGTGGATGAGGCGCACTGTTTGAGCCAGTGGGGGCATGATTTTAGGCCAGATTACATGCGCTTAGGTGCGGCATTGGAACGGATAGGAAGTCCTCAGTGTATCGCTCTAACAGCAACGGCGACAGCGGTGGTTCGGAAGGATATTTTGGGTGTGCTGAAGCTGCGTGATCCATTTGAGATGGTGAGTGGGTTTGCGCGACCAAATCTTTCTTTAGCGATTTCAGCTACGGAGAAGCATAGTTTGAAGTATAAGAGGATAAGGGAGATTATAAAGGATCATAAGACGGGGATTATTTATTGTGCGACTCGTAAGCGGGTGGATGAGGTGGCTGAAATGATGGCGGACTGGGGGATCTCATGCATCGCTTATCACGGGGGGATGAGTGATGAGATGCGGGAGCGGACGCAAACGGAGTTTATTAGTAAGGCTGCTGATGTGGCTGTGGCTACGAATGCATTTGGAATGGGGATTGATAGGTCTGACGTGAGGTTTGTGATTCACTTTGAGATTCCAGGGAGTGTGGAGGCTTATTATCAGGAGGCAGGAAGAGCTGGGCGGGATGGTGAAGCGTCGGTTTGTGAGTTGTTCTTTAATTATGCGGATACGAGGACTCAGGAATTTTTTATTGAGGGGGTGAATCCTAGTTACCCAGATATTTGTAGTATTTATCAGTATTTACTGAATGAGGCGAATGGGGATTTTGAGGTTAGGCAGACGTTGGATCAGATCAAGGATGGGGCGGAGATAAAGAATGGTATGGCTGTGGGTAGTGCGCTTGGTGTGCTGGTGAAGAATAGGTTGATAGAGCGGTTTGATGTGTCTGGTTCCAGGGCAAAGGGGACGCGGTTGTTGCAACCTAACATTTTAGCATCTCAGATACCGATTAACCGTGAGGCACTGGAGGAGAAGAATAGGCGTGATCATGAGAAGTTGAATTCGATGATAGAGATGTGTTATTCACGTCAGTGTAGGCAGCAGTGGATCATGGATTACTTTGGCGAGGAGAATCCTGCAGCTTGTGGGAGTTGTGATGTTTGTCAGAGTAAGTTTGGTGGAGATCATCGATTGGGGACAGAGTCTGAGGTGTTGATGTTACGTAAGGCTTTGAGTGGGGTTGCGCGGATGAGCAATAAGCTAGGAGGGAAGTGGGAGGGTAGATTTGGTAGAGGCAAGATTGTGCAGATGCTGATGGGGAGTAGGTCACAGGATATTTTGAAGAATAAGTTAGATGCGCTTACGACTTATGGGATGCTTCAGGAGGTGGGGACGGCTACTGTGAATGAGCTGTTTAAGTACATGCATGATGCTGGATTGATTTTCACACAGAAGGGAGAGTTTCCTTTGGTTACTTTGGCTCCTCTGGGTGAGGCGGTGATGATGGGGGAGTCTAAGGCGCTGATGGTGTGGCCTGGGAAGAGGTCTGTAAGGGATGAATCACCGATTAAGGCTGGGCTTGATGTTGATATTGAAGAGGTGGGTTTTGATCCTAAGCTTTACGCAGCTCTGAAGGATCTGCGGGCTAAGATAGCGAAGAGTCAATCGGTTCCGGCGTATGTGGTTTTTTCTAATAAGACGCTGGAGTATTTCACGCGTTTGAGGCCGACGAGTATAGAGGTAGGAATGCGTATTAAGGGGGTAGGTGAGGCTAAGGCAGCTCAGTATTTAGAGCACTTTATTGAAGTGATTAAGAGCTACAGATAGTAAGTTTCACGTGGAGTTGTAGGCTAGGGAGATTTATTGTTTCTCTTGGCTTTTGTCGTAGAAGATTTTGATATCTGCTTTTTTGGTTCCTAGTAGTTCTTGTGCTCTAAGGAGGGCATCTCGGGTGGAGAGATTAGGGTTACTTGGAGAAGAGAAGAAGAGGTTGGTTTCACCTTGTGAGCGGTCGCATCCGTGGAGGATAGTGTCTAGGACTCCTGATTGTTTGAGCACGATGTAAACGCTTTTTGTGGCTCCTGAGATGATGACGTGGCGGCCTTGTTTGCGCATGTGCTTGATGAGGTCATCCAGAGCCATGACTGATGTGGCGTCTAGGTGACGGGCATTTTTCATACGGAGTATGACTACTTTAAGGTTAGGGTCAGAAGAGGCACGCTGGACTTGTGTTCTGAATAAGTCAGCAGCGCCGAAGTAGAGGTTACCTTCTACGTGGACGATGGAGATGGCTGGGTTAGGGCGAGCTTGCTTGGAGTCACGTTCGCGGAGGTTTCCTTCATCGCTCATTTCATATTCTACGAGATGTGGGCGAGATGCTTTACGTAGGAAGAGGGAGATTGAGAGTGCTACACCGATGAAGATGGCAGTGTCTAGTCTGGTGAGGAGAGTTGCAGCGAAGGTGACGATGATGACGATGGCGTCATCTCTTGTAGAGTAGAGGCAGATACGGATGTTTTTCCATTTGATGAGAGAGATGGCGATACCGACGACGAGTGATGCGAGGGTAGCTTTGGGGATATTTTCTACGATGGGAAGTTTGATGAGGATGTAGAATCCTAGTAGGCAGAGGATGCCGTTGAAGATTGATGAGAATCTGGATTTGGCTCCTGACTCGTAGTTGAGTGCGGAGCGTGTTAGTGAGCCTGAGGCAGGCATGGGAGCAAGGAGTGAGCAGGCTATGTTAGCCATGCCTACTGAGAACATGTCTTGGTTTACATCTGGGCGTTCACCTGTGCGGCTACCGAGAGATTTACCCATGACTGTGTTTTCTAGAGAGGCGAGGAATGCGATGGCGAAGGCGACGCTGGTGAGTGTGGCGATGTCATTGAAGTTAAAGTCTGGCAGGCTGGGGCTGAAAGTGTCTAGCTGGAAGGACTGGAAGCAGTCTAGGTTAAAATGGCCGGTGGTGTTGTTGATTATGAGAGCGATGGTGGATGAGATGGCTAGGCAGAGGGCAAAGTTCGGAAGCATAGGAAGCTTCTTCATGAGTATTAGGTAGAGGATAAGAGTGCCGATGCCTAGGATGGTGGGTTGCCATTGGAACTGATCGCAGAGGCTTGTTAGATCAAAGAAGTTAGTGAAAAAGTTGACGGCTTGGTTGCTTTCTCTGTGGGAGGTGATGATTTGCTTGAGAGGTTCAGCGACTCCGAAGATGTGCTTGAACTGGCCGTTCATGATGAGAAGTGAGGCTCCGGTGATATAGCCGACAAGGACGCTACGAGAAACGAACTGGAGTAGGTCTGCTAGTTTAAATAATGCTCCGAGGACTGAGATGATGCCGACTAGAAAGACTAGTAGAGGCATGTAGGTGAGTGAATCTTTAGCAAGTGTGGTGGCGGCAGTGGAGGCAAAGAAGGTGAATACCATGAGAGAGGTGGCATTGGTGGGACCTAGGATGGTGTGGCGAGAGCTGGAAAAAAGTGGGGCGACGATGGATGCCATTATGGAGCTAACGATACCGTAATAGATGGGAAGCTCAGCGATGGCTGCGTATGCCATGCCTTGGGGGAGTGAGAGAAGAGCTACGTTTAGAGCGGCCTTGAGGTCGTATTTAATTTGGCTGGCTTGGTATTCTTTTACTGCATTTCTAACGGGGAAAAGGTCAATGCTATTTTTGGTGAAAAATTGTTTCACCGCGGAGCTGATTTTACTGAAAATTTTACTGATGACCGGCATTAGGTTTTGAGATCTTGAATTTGAAATCTTGGTTTAGGGAGGTTCTTAGGGGGCAGTTTTTTACGGTTACTTTGATCTAGATTTTCTAAATAACCAAACTCCAATGATAAGTGCTAAGACGTTAGGAAGCCAGAAAAGAATTGTGGAAACATTGCTGGTTTCATCTTTTATCTGTCCGGCGAAGATGTGGAAGAGGAAGTAGCTTAGGCCGATCATGATGCTGAATATAAAGCCTGTAGATGTGTCTTTTCTTCTAGCTCCAATACCGAGTGGGACGCCGATGAGGGCGAAGGCGAAGCAGGCTAGTGAGAATGATTGTCTTGAGGTGACGGCATTTGAGAGTTTGGCTCGTTCTTTTTTACTTAGGTCAGGAGTGGTGTTTAAGTATGAACGAATTTCGTTGTTTGTCATGGAGGAGGCTTTGAAGCGCCGTTTTCTCTTGGTGTCAAAACTGAAGAGGACGGGGTCGACGTCTTCGACTGTTATGGGGATTTTAGTGCCGTTGGCGTCATCTTGAAGAGCAAATGCGTTTGATAGCTTGAGTTTGATTTGGTTGTTTTTTAAGTCCACGTAGATGAGTGCGGATTCTGCGTAGACGTAGAAGTTAGATGCGTAGGATTTATCTAGTGAAGCTACGTCGTGAATGTGTAGGCCGTAGAGGGTGTTGTCTATTCTGTCTCTGACGTAGATACGTTTGTCTTTGAGTTGAGTCTGGACGACTCCAGGGTCTAGGAATTTGTTAGGGTCAGCTTTTACTGCATCCATTAGTAGATTTTTCACCCTGGCTTTTGCTTGTGGGGCTATCTCTGCGTTTAGCCAGAAGCAAAATCCAGATAGTATGGCAGCTACTACAAAGACAGGTAGAGCGATGCGAGGTAGGCTCTGGCCAGACATGCGTATGGCGAGGATTTCATTATCTGCTGAGAGGCGTCCGAAGACTAGCATGACGGCAGCTAGGAAGCTGAAGGGGATGGTGAACATCAGTGAGAAGGGGAGCACACTGAAGATGAACTCTACTACGAGCATGGGTGAAGGATGCTTGCCGACGAAGAGTGGGCGAGCTTCCTTAAAGATATTTCCGAGCATGAAGATGCCGCTGAGGATAGCCACTGCGAACAGAGTCGTAGTGAATAAATTTTTCCCGATGTAGCGGTCGAATTTTAGCACGAAATGATCATATAGTAATATTTAGCTGAGGTCTCTTGTTAGAGCATGAATGTGTCTTCGCTGGGATTGGATCCTTCGCTCTGGATGGCTTCTGAGTTAGCGGCAAGGTGAACGAGTGCATGATAGACGTCCTCGGGATCTTGGCTGATGGCTTCTGCTATATCATCTGCAGTTTTCTGCCAGCCTGTGAGTGCACCACGCACTTGGTTAAGGATTTCTAGGAAATCTCCAGCGGCTTTCTTGCCAGCTTCAACTCCTGGTTGATGGTAGGCATTTATATTCACTAGTGAGGCGTAGAAGCTGACGGCTCTCTCGAAGAGTGCGATGAGCATACCTAGGGAGTGAGGTGTGACTTCGTGGATGGATAGGGTGATGGACTTTCTGCCGGATTCGTAGAGGGCCTTACGTGTTCCTCTGAGGAAGCCTTGGAGATAGTCAGCGCTGGTGTTACCTGGGTCAACTTCGATGCTGCTTCCTTTTCTGCCGTTTCTGACTTCGATGAAGGTTGCGAAGAAGTTATGGACTCCGTCTCTGAGCTGTTGAACGTATGCGTGCTGGTCTGTGGATCCTTTGTTGCCGTAGACTGCGATGCCTTGGTTAACGACGTTTCCGTCTAGGTCATGTTCTTTACCGAGTGACTCCATGACGAGTTGTTGGAGGTATTTGGAGAAGAGTACTAGTGAGTCTTTATAGGGGAGGACGACCATGTCTTTTTCTCCTTTTCCTTTGCCAGCGTGATGCCAAGCGAGCGCGAGCTGCATGGCTGCATTTTTGGCTGTGTCTTGGTTGCGTGTGCGAGCGTCCATTTCTTTGGCTCCTTTAAGGAATGCATCGATGTCGATACCTTGTAGGGCTGCTGGGACGAGACCTACTGTGGACATTACGGATGTTCTGCCGCCGACCCAGTCTTCCATAGGGAGACGTGTGATGAAGTTGTTGGCTTGGGCGTATTGGTCTAGCTTGGAGCCGAGACCTGTAATGGCTATGGTGTGAGCTCCGAAGTTTAGGTTAGCGTCTTCGTATGCGTTCTGCGCTTCAAGCATGGCATTCCGCGTCTCTGCTGTTCCTCCTGATTTGGAGACGACGAGAGATAGGGTTTTGTTGAGTCCTCCTGAACGGGAGATTTTTTTGAGGATGGAATCGCAACCAGCTGGGTCAGTGTTATCGAAGAAGAATGTGGTGAGCTTGCTGTCGGTTCCGAGTGCTTCGTAGACGAGTTGTGGGCCAAGTGCTGAGCCACCGATTCCGATGATGAGTAGGTTCTCAAATCTGCCACCTGCAGGTGGTGCTAAGTTACCGTGATGGACGTCATCTGCGAGTTTTTTGAGCTGAGCGATGGGCTCGGTGATCTGCGCTTTGATTTCATCTGATGGAGCTAGTTCTGGATTTCTGAGCCAGTAGTGGCCGACCATGCGCTGCTCATCAGGGTTTGCGATTTCTCCTGCTTCTGTCTTTACTAGGTCAGTATAAGCGGCCTCAATCTTTGGTTGAAGTGAGTCGATGTATGACTGGTCGAGGTCGGTGCGTGATAGGTCAAGTGAGAATCTGAGGTCTTGGTAGCGGAGGAGGTTTGTGTATGTATTCCAATTGGACATGACTTAGTAGTGGTTGATTTTAGATTTAGGTTTAGATTGTTTTATTTTATTAGTAATGAATGATGGATGTGACTGGGGCATTGATTTTTTCTCTGCCTTTTAGGTTGTCTAGCTCGATGAGGAATGCGACTTTTACGAGATCTCCGCCTAGCTTGTTGATGAGTGTTGCTGCTGCAGATGCTGTGCCACCTGTGGCTAGGAGGTCATCAATAAGGAGAATTTTTTCTCCTGGCTGGATGGCGTCTTGGTGAATCTGGACTGTATTCTGGCCGTATTCTAGGGTGTAGGATTCTTCCAATGTGTTCCAGGGGAGTTTGCCTTTTTTCCTGACGGGGATGAATCCGACTTTGAGTGCGAGAGCTACGGGAGTGCCAAAGATGAAGCCGCGGGCATCGATACCGACTACTTTATCGATCTTTAGTTCAGCTACGGTGTTAGTAAGGAGGTTGATAGAATGTTGGAGCAAATCAGGGTCTGAGAGGATAGGGCTGATATCCTTAAAGATGATTCCTTCTGAGGGGAAATCTTTGATATCGCGTATCGCTGATTTAAGTCTATGGGGCATGAATAAATACAAGCGTATTTCCACCATAATGCACGAATATTATGAGATAGCTTAGAGAAATCTGTATTGATCATTTGGTGATCTGGGTGCATAGATGTGTCAGAGATGGAAGTGATACCACCACATATTCTGTTAGGTGCCTATGCTGAGGGTGTATTTCCTATGGCTGAGGCTGGTGAGTTGTTGTGGTTTTCGCCGGTTTCACGTGGGTTGATTCCACTGGATGAGAGGTTCCATATTCCCAGGGGGTTAAGAAAGGCGTTGAGGAAGGGAGCTTTTGAGGTGCGACGTGATACGGCATTTAGGGAGGTGATGGATGGCTGCTCTGAGCG
>JALZVD010000282.1 GCA_023300205.1 Akkermansiaceae bacterium
TCCACTCCATCCCCGCCGTCCCCAAGTCACCAAAAACCCCCGTCTCCAAAACCTTAGTCCAGCCAATCCCCACCGCCAAACAAAGCACCGTCGCCAGCCCAATCTCCACCGCCGTAATCTGCCATCCCCTCTCACCCTCATCGTCAGAAATCTCCGGCAACGGAATCCCTTTCCCCACTCGCCTCCGCCACACAAACAACAAGGCCGCCACCCCACCCGCCACAAACGAAAGCAGCACCACCCCCTGCGTCATCTCATCGACCGTTCCCACCACCACTGCCACCAAAATCTGCACCGCAAAAAATACCACCACCGCCCACAACCCATCATCCACTCCCCAGCTCGGTGGCTCCTCCTCCACCGGCTCCAGCAGATAACTAAAACTCACATCCCGCCGCTGCCAAATCGCCACCCCCAAGAACCAAAAAATCACCAACGCACTCAGCACTGGCCAAAACAAACCCTGCCATAAAAGCGCCCCAAAAATCCCCGCCATCATCATCGCCCCATAGGTCCTCCCGAACGAGACATTCGACGTCTCCCCGGACGCCACATCCGGCATCCTAGGGCTCCCCATCACCAAACCGCTCACCACCCGTCCCATCACCCATACTCCCAAAATCGCCGACACATAACGCCACAGCTCCTCCACCCGGAACGCCCCGCTTGTCAGCACCATCGCGATCACCAAAATCCCCGCCAAGCCCGTAGCGACCGACCTCCACAACGTCTCCCGACGCCGAAAATAAGCCGCCACCGGAACTGGTAAATTGTAAATCATCCACACACCCTTCGCCTCCGACATCAATAACTGCGGAGCCGTCATAATGCTCGCATACGTCCCGCAAGCATACGCCATCGCACAAATCCCCGCCGCCGTCACCGACTGCACCAGCGTCGGATTAATCAGCACCTGATACCCCACAATCAGAACCGGAGCCAAAACCACCTGCATCGCCAAAGTCCGGTCTCGCAACAACAACAAGCCCTCGAACTTTAAAAGCCCTCCCCCCTTCACGCTCCCCCTCTGAATCCCCCGCTCCTGCGACTGCTGTCCATTCCCCGAAAGCCACCCGCTCCGCATGAACCGACCCGCCAAAGCACACCCTCCCAAACCAAAAACCACCGCCGCCCCCAGTGCCCAAAAAAACAACCACCCCACCGGCGACACCAGCACCTCACCCAACGGCCGCCCCACCTCACCCGGCCACCTCAGCGCCAGCCAATTCACCCACGGAAACGACGGCCCACTCGCCAGACAAGTCGCCAAAACCGCGTAAAAACACAACAACCCCACCAGCGCAAAAACCATCGGAACATTCTTCACCACTACCCTCGGCGCCCGCGCCCTCATCCAAGTATCCAACAAAATCTCCACCCCTGAAATCGCGGTCGATACCAAGAACGTTAACCCGATCCCCGCCACCCCGGCCCAGATCATCCCATGCCCACTCGCGACCAGAAAATTCGTCAGCAAAGGCCATAAAATAAGATACGCCATCGGCCGGATCAGCACGCTCGCCATAAAGCTCCCAGACAACAACTCAGACTCCCTCATCGGCAGAGAAAAAAGCCACTCCTGATGATCACTCGTCGCTGCCAGATCCTTCTGCCGGATCGCGATCGGCATCAACAACAACGCCATCAACAGCCCTAAAAAAATCATCCCCACCAATCGGGTAAACTTCGCTTTCTCCTCCCCCTTTAAATCACGCAAACTCATCCGCCCTTTTGAAAAAGAAGTCAGGCTACGAAACCCCGCCAGCCCATTCTCCCGGAACTGCCCCACGACCTCCTCAGCAGTCAAAGGCCCCAAGCCCTCCCTCTCCCGCTTCTTTTTACTCATCGAAAGAATCCTCTTCAGATTCCCCGCCATCGTTTCATCACTCACCTCTTCCCACCTCGAGGCCTGAGACTCAACCTGGAGATGCGTAAAAGAATCCAAAGTAATCACCCCCTCCTTACTCACCAAAGCCCGATCCGCATACGCATCGATCATCCGATGCGTCATCCAAAAACCCTGCGCTAAAAACATCACCCCCAAGAAAAGAAAAAGACAAGACCTCTGCCCCTTCTTCGCATGCGTCGGCTTCCGAAAGCGGCGATCACCACGCCCAGACCATCCAAAAGTGTGGCGGAAACGGTCCCATGCCAGCATCAGCATCGCCCTCACTCTCACCCCCCAGCTTCTGTCTCGAAAATTAAACATCGTTCAGCTCAGTTCACTCTCACCCGTCACCGCAAAAAAGACCTCCTCCAGCGTCGTCACCCCAGACTCCTTTTTCAAAAACTCCACCGTCCCCTCCGCCACCAACTTCCCCCGATTCATCACCACACAGCGGTCACAAATCTTCTCTGCTTGGTCCAGCAAGTGAGTCGAATAAAGCACCCCCGTTCCCCCCTCCACATAGCGCTGCACCAACTCCAGAAAGGTCCGCGTCGCCATCGGGTCCAAGCCATTCGTCGGCTCATCCATAATCAGTAACTCCGGCTCATGAACCGTCGCCATCAAAAAGGCCAACTTCTTCCGCATCCCCTTCGAGTAATTCGCCGCAAACTCTCCCAAATCCTCTACCAAGCCCAGCTTCTCACCCACATCATCGATGTGCGCCATGATCGCCTCAGCAGATAATCCCCTCACCTTCCCCACAAATTCCAAAAGCTCAATCCCCCGCAAATGGCTCTGAAAATTCGGCTCATCCGGCAGAAATCCCACCCGCTTCTGCACCTCACTGCGCTCCGAAAAACAATCCATCCCAAAGAGCGCCAAATCCCCAGAACTCTGCCGCATCATCCCCATCAACATCTTCACCGTCGTCGTCTTCCCTGCCCCATTCGGACCCAGGAGACCGACAATCTCACCCGCCCCCACCTCCAGGGTCAGCCCATCCACCGCACAAAAGTCCCCGAAAGAGCGGGAGACATTCTCAAGACGAACAACAGGGGTAACAAAAAGCACGGCATCAACCTATCCCGAATCGAATCTGCGTAAAGTCTACGATCCATCAACTAAAAAAACTCACTCCCCCAACAACCCCGCCATCGCGCGCGCCAGAGCCTCCCTCACATTGATATAGGTTTCCGCATTTCCGTTATCGCAACCATTCGATGACCCCCCTTTCGAAAGAGGGTC
>JALZVD010000283.1 GCA_023300205.1 Akkermansiaceae bacterium
CCCATCATAAAGCGATCAAACCGAATCGACTGGCCATACATCTTGTCTAAATGAGGTGTCTTAATCCACGGATGACCATGCGCCCCAACCACCGGGTAACCCTGGTCATCAGTCATCACCAATATGATATTTGGCCTATCAGCTGCCTGGGTCACCAAAACCCCAGCAAACAAACCAGCACCTATCATCATCTGTAATCTATAATTAACCACAGATCATTACTATCCCCTCCTAAAAACCTTCGCAAGGAAATAGTCTCCGCCCTTAAATCACAAAATCACCATTCCTTATCAACGGAATCTCCTGCCCTACTGCATCATACCCAGTAACATCCACATCCGGACCTCCTATCATAAAATCAGCACCAACAATACTCACATTGCCCCCCCTCTGCCCTCATCTCATTATTCGTCATCAATCACTCATAGATGATTTATCACCTATAAAAATAACCGTTTAGCTGATCGCTACCCCCTAGAGATAGGCTTTAAAAAGGGAGAGAACAACCAATTTACCGACCTCATTATGACAGATCCAGTAGGCTACACTTAAATAGGTTCCTCTGAGATACAGCTCATAAAGGGTTTAAGTATTCAAAAAAATAACCCACTATGATAAACCATAGCGGGTTAAATAAATTTAATTGTAAAGCGCCTTATTATCTCTTACGACGAGCGAGAAGACCCAGAGTTCCAAGACCAAGAAGCGCAGTGCTCGATGGCTCAGGAACAGGGGTGGCAGAGAAATTAAATCCATCGAAACCAGTATTTCTACTACTTTTGTAGGTTACTTTAGTAACTCCTGATATACTAGCTTCACCCCACTCAAAAGATACTGCTGGATAAATAGCAGTCGAGAGAACTGATCCAGTAAGACTACTTCCACTTATACTAAAATCAAGTCTGGAAGTATCTGTAGAGATGGCAGACCATGTGCCTGTATCAGCTTCAAAGGTACCACTTAGTGGAGCAACACCGCCCCAAGTTACAAAAGTCCCATTATTTTGCCAGTTATCGACAAAGAAATCAACAGGTGACGAAAAACTTATAGTAACTGTACCCGCCTCCGCGAAGCTGTAATCTCCAGATCCGGAATCACTTAGGCTAGTTCCAGATATCGAATAAGTAATACCATCAGGTAGACTACCTGATGTCCCTGTTAGAGCTACTTGAGCATTAGCTGATAAAGCTACACTCACAATTGAAGAGACGGTAATTAATATGTTTTTCATAATTTTGTTATATTGAGGGGTTGATAAATTTATTGATGAAGATTAACAATAGTTTATTACTAGCTATCGTCAACAATAAATAATCAAATATCAATAATACTTTACCTCTAACTTTTAAAACAGAGCTTTGGATTAAAAAGTTCTAAGATCTAAGATCTAAGATCAGCACAAAATTAATTATTGAGCGCCTTAAAAGCCTCTGAAACCACTCTGCTACTGTATCCAAACTCCAAATTTAAAATCCAGTTTTCTTAGCTGGACACCCCTCAAATAGTCACCGCCTCTAAATAACAAAATCACCATTCCTTATCAACGGAATCTCCTGCCCTACTCCATCATAACCAGTAACATCCACATCCGGCCCTCCTATCATAAAATCAGTATGAACAATACTCACATTGATCCCCGCTGCCCTCTTCTCATCATTCGTCATCTCAGTAGCACCATCAACAGGTAATGGATACCCACTCCCCAGAGCCACATGGCAGCTCGCATTCTCATCATACAAAATACAATGAAACACATGCCCATTCTTGAAAATAGGCGATGACCCATCCACCAAAGCCAACTCACCAAGATAACAAGCACTCGGACACATCGCAAAATAATCATCTAGCACAGACTTATTCTTTTCAGCACCATAGCTAATCACCTTGCCCTCCTCAAACTCAAACCAAGCACCCTCCAAAGATTTGCCTAACAAAGTCACAGGTCGCACCACCTGCATCCGCCCCTCAGTCCCTCTCCAGTTCGGAGTCGTAAAGCACTCCTCCGTCGGTAAATTCGGAATAAAACTCTTCTCAGCCTCCTTAGCAATTGGTAATCCACCTCCTAACCAGCGCCCACCCGCAATACACTTCACTCTAAGATCCGTCCCCGGCCCCCTAAATCTCACTTCCGCCAAATTCAAATCACTCAACTTCTTACTCCGCGACCTAAGAACCCTCTCCTTCTCTCTCCAGCTTGAGCTCGGATCATCTGCATCAAGATCTAAAATCTTCACCATCCCCAACCACAACCTCCTCTCTAACTCCGCTGATGGCTCACCATCATAAACCTTAGCCGCCCAGCCAGGAGTTGGCAGAGCCGCCACACACCAAGTCACCTCACCACTACCACAAGCCTCACTCACAGGCTTACCAGAAATACTCTGTGCCTTCTGAATCATCCCAAGACGCTGACCATCCAATGACCCCATAAGATCCGGATCAGTAGGCCCAAAGAGGCTCAACTTCGCCCAGCCCTCATCAATAATACACCTATTCCTCTTCTCCGTCCACCCCACCAACTTATCCAGATCCTTCTCATCCCCATACTCCACCCGAGCCTTAAGTAATCTCGGATCGTTCGCCTCCACCATTACATAATTCGCCCCCATCTTATAAGCCTCTTCAGCCACAAGATTCAAAAAATCCCAATGATAAGGCTCAGCCACCATCACCAAATTCTGCCCTACTTGCAAATTCACCCCCACCTCTAACAGCAACTTAGCATACTTCCTCTTACGCACATCTTCTATCGCATCACTCATAAGTCATAACCTACCCCCACCTCCATAAATGCAAAGTAGAAAATTCTACCCCTCAACACTCTCAAAAACCCCACCACCTAGCAGAACCCCATTCTCATAAAATCCACAAATCTGCCCCGGAGTAATCGCCCTCTGCGGCTTCACAAACTCAACCAAAAACTTCCCAACATCACCCTCTACTGGAGTCACATACACTGGCTCACTCTTCGCCCTATACCTCGGCTGAGCCTCTATCTTACGCCTCCCCGTCACCCCCTTATTCACCCATGACACAGTCCCCACCACACACCTACTCGTATAAAGCCCCTCCGTATCAGACTCATCATACCCCACAATCAACTCATTACGCTCAGCATTCTTACCCACCACCACATAAGCCAACCCCTCACGCGGAGAAGCCACCCCATGTCCCTTCCTCTGCCCCAGAGTATACAAATGTAGCCCCTTATGCCTCCCCATCTTCTTCCCCCCATGATCCACAATATTCCCAGGCCTATCAGGAACATAATGCCTCAAAAAATCCGTCATCTTAACATTCCCAATAAAACAAATCCCCTGACTATCCTTCTTACCCGCAGTAGGCAGATCAAATCTAACAGCCACCTCCCGCACCTCAGGCTTCTGCATCTCACCACACGGAAACAACGCATACTTCGCCTGTTGCTGCTCCATCAACGCCAAGAAATAACTCTGGTCCTTATTCGTATCCGCCCCACGCAAGATATCCACGCTCCCATCCTCACGCTCACGCCTCCGCGCATAATGCCCAGTAGCCACCGCCTCAAAACCCTGCTCCAGTGCATAATCCAGAAACACACCAAACTTCATCTCCCTATTACAATACACATCCGGATTCGGAGTAATCCCACTCCTGTAACCATCCAGTAAATAATCCACAATACGCTCCTGATACTGATCAATCAGATCCACCACCCTAAACTCGATCCCCAACTTCCTCGCCACCGCATGCGCATCATCCACATCATCCTGCCAAGGACAATCCCCAGGCACATTATCCGTATTGATCCAGTTCTTCATATACGCACCAACCACCTCATGCCCCTGCTCCAGCAGCAATGCCGCAGCCACACTAGAATCAACTCCCCCAGATAAACCTACCAATATCTTAGCCATGCCAAATAGCTAAAACATACTCAACATAATCACCAACTTTATTTTCCCCAAAGCGTAAACTTCTTGATTCCCATCCACTTTTCCACCTAAAAGCCAACCATGTCTCAAACGACCTCAAACACAGAGAACAACCAAAAAAAAGATCAGAAGAACTCCAACCACATCGCAGGATGCGGTATCTTCCTAGTCATCCTAGCCATGGTCGTCTTCCTCATCTCAGTCACCGTCTACAGCTACTTTGACCACAAAAACGCCTTCGTTAGCATATCCCAAGAAACCGCTCTCCCTACACAAGCTGCTAACACCACAGACATAGCTAACATCACCGCCCTTGATAAAAAATTCGCTGACTTCACCACACTCGTCAAGAATCATAAACAAGCCACCATGGAACTATCCATCGATGAGATCAACCTCGCCATCGCCCATTTCAAAAAACTCGCAGAATTCAAAAAAACCTTCTTCGTCACTGCCATCACAGATCAGCACATCGAAGCCAGATCATCATTCCAAGTCAACGTCGGCTTTGACGGCATCCGCCACTTCAACGGCCTACTAAAGCTCAAGCCAGTCATCGCCCAAGGCTCCATCTTCCCCATCATCGATGCAGCCATCCCAGACACAGGAGCCAAAGTCCCACCTAAAATCCTCCAAGCTCTCCCAGTCCTAATGTTCGTGGAATACCGTAATGACCTAGAAATCCAAGACGTCTTCCACAAGCTCACCAAAGTAGAACTAAAAGACAGCTCCCTCCACATCACCAGTGACCCGGCCAACACCGCCATCGCCATTATCGACATGGACGTCACCCAGCAGACAAACGTAGGCTTCCAGCTCTTCGGACTCCTAACCTTCATCTTCGTCACCACAGTAGCATTCGCCGTCTGGTTCGCCAAACACAAGAAAAAGCAAAAAAACACACCATAAACCTAAATCTCCTCCCTCAAATCAATCTTGCCAACAACAGCAGATCTTCCTAGTCTTCCCTCATGGAATCCCATGAAGTGTTAAAAAGTGCGTTTGATAAATCATCTCCAAAAGAAATAGCCTCAGAACTTGGCGTCTCACTATCCCTCGTCTATAAATGGGCCCAAGAACAATCAGACACCGGCTCTGGCAGCAGAAACCCACTCGATCGTGTCATCGAACTATTCAAGCTCACCGGCGACCCCAGAATCCTAGAATACATCTGTGAACACTGTGATGGATACTTCGTCAGGAACCCCATCAGCCACTGTGAAGAAGGATTCCAAGTCCTCCCAGCTACCAATGAAATTGTTGCCCAGTTCGCATCCCTCCTCATGCGTATCTCTCTAGCTGCCCAAGATAACTCCATCACCAATGATGAAGCAGAAGACATCCGCAACAGCTGGGATAAACTCAAAGGATACGGTGAAGGCTTCGTCCGCTGCTGTGAAGAAGGTGACTTCGAACTCATGGAAAAAGAACCAGAAGACAACAAACCAAAACAACCTCAAATACGTAAAACACTCTACTAAATACAGCCACCTCAATGTGACAAAAACTTCACACCCAAACACCTGATCCACCTTGACATTTATCCCCCAGCCGACCAAACCTTCAGCACAACAATAACCAAATAACAAATACAACATTATGTGGCCTTTAATAGTAAAAATACTTAGCATCTTAGGTGCCCTCGGAGTCTTCCTTTACGGAATGAAAGTCATGTCAGAAGCTGTCCAAAAGGTAGCCGGCGACAGTATGCGTAAAGCTCTCGCCACCATGACCCAGAATCGTTTTAGCGCGGCATTCACAGGCTTCTTCACCACTTGTCTCGTTCAGTCTTCCTCCGCCACCACAGTCCTCGTTGTTAGCTTCGTCAATGCAGGCCTGCTAACTCTAGTAGAATCCATCGGAGTCATCATGGGCGCTAACATCGGCACCACCATCACCGCTTGGCTCGTTGCCCTCATCGGTAAATTTAAAGTATCAGCCATCGCACTCCCGATGATCGGAGTTGGCTTACCAATGTTCTTCACAGGTAAAGACCGCTGGCGCCACATCGGCGAAACCCTCATCGGCTTCGGTCTTCTATTCTTCGGTCTCTCACTCCTAAAAGACTCCGTCCCTGACGTAAAGACCATGCTCAAAGAAGGCGACACCTCAGCCATCCAGACCTTCCGAGACACCATCAACTGGATCCAAGCATTTCAATATTTTGACACCGTCCTATTCCTCCTCGGAGGCATCATCCTCACCCTCGTTGTGCAGTCATCCTCTGCAGCCATGGCCATCACCATCACATGCGCACTCCAAGGTTGGCTCGGTGATGACCCCTACACCGTTTTCAAGAGTTCAGCTGCCATCGTCCTCGGTGAGAACATCGGAACCACAGTCACAGCTTGGCTAGCATCCATCTCAGCAAATGTGAATGCCAAACGTGCCGCCAGAGCACACTTCCTATTCAATGCCATCGGTACAATCTGGGCAGTGCTACTCATTGCCCCACTCACCCTACTCGTCTGGAAATCTCTAGACTTCTTTCC
>JALZVD010000284.1 GCA_023300205.1 Akkermansiaceae bacterium
CCCGCGGGGGGAAACGATCAGCTTGAAACCATCATCGGTGATCTGTCGCTGAGACATCCGATAGCCGGTATAAATAGCCTCTCGGCCCTCAGACTTCCCGGCTTCCATCATGGGCCCCGCTATTGCGAAAGGCACTCGAATGCTGTGATCATACATATTCTGCTTTCCGAGCAGCCCGTGGTGTCCCACCGAAAGTCCATGATCCGCCGTGAAGACGACATAGGTATTTTCGCGCTGTCCATTCTCCTCAAGCTTCATCAGGATCCTCCCGATCTGCGCATCGAGATGAGCAATAATTGCGTAATATTAGCTGCGGTGAGTCTTCACTGCATGGTAGGTTCTAGGGTAAGGAGCGAGCGCTTCATCACGGAGATTCTTTCCAGCCTCCATGACAATCCGATACTGATAATTCGGCAGAAAGTCCTCCCACTTTCTTATCAGCCGCATGCCAAGGATCAGGCTAATCTGCGAGAGGACGATTATAGCCCCTATCGATCCCATTAGGCATTCCAGGACGAACATCACCCACGTGATCGAAGATCGTATCGGCTGCAATTTTGACATGCCACTTACCCGTCATGTAAGTTTCGTAGCCCGCGGTAGAGAGCATCTGGGGACAGGTTTTCTGAGCGGGAACAAATTTCCCTTTAAGATCTGGCTCCTCACGGTGCGCATACCAGAGCTGGCGCCCTGTCATCAGCATCGTGCGACTCGCGACGCAGATCGCGCCATTCCAGCCCCCCGAATTATAGGCATGCGTGAAGGTGATGCTGCTCTTGAAGAGCTTATCGAGATGAGGCGTCTTGATCTTCGAGTTCCCCAGCGCCCCGATCGCCTCGTGAGTCATATCATCAGCGAAGATGAAGAGAATATTGGGCTTTTCGGCAGCCTGTAGCGGAAGAAGAAGAGCTAGAAGCAGCGAAATTTCCATCAACAGCTCTTACCACTCAAGGACGAAAAACTACTTATATTTTCTATTCCTATCAGCCAAATTCTCTTGCTCTCTAATTTCTGATCCAGCTCGGATGGAAGACCTTAGCAATGAGAGGGCTTTTATAGCCTGAACTGGTTTCGTTAAATCGCATGGCTACCATCAATGGAATTTTCCTCCCCACTGGCAAGGCTCGCGTCTCTCGCGAAGGTGCCACCAGGACAACCAGTGGCTCCTCGAGATCAGGGTGCTCCAGTAGGCCCGATAGATTCCCATCAAATTCACCCTTAAAGAAGGCCTCATCCGTCATCGTTAAATTGACCCGCATCGTTACCAAAATCTGAGATTTCCTCGCCAAAAATTGACGCCAATCCATTTCTCCAGCCCCTACCATCGCACCCCAATGGAGCCTATATTCGCTAATCCTCCACTCCACCGGGGCCGCCCACTCGCGGCCCTCTCCATCCCTAAAACTGACCAGAAGGATTTCTCGGCCTTTCAACTCCACTGCCGTTACTCGAGGATCAATCATTCGAGGTCGCGCCCGCTTTGCATAATAACTCTTCATCAAAGAACTCTCACTTTCATCGAAGAGAAATGATTTTTTTGACTCTGAATCTTCCGCGAGGAAGAAGCGATCCACGGTTAAGATAGCGGCGTGAGTCTTCTCGCTCCGACCGCTTGGAGGCTCGGCCACCGGAACTTTCACCGGAGGTTCTCCTGCGATGGGAGCCTCGAAATGTCGAGGCTCGTTCAGCCATAATAAAATACCAGTCAAGAGAGCTAGAGGAACGAGGCAGAATAATCCGATGAGTATTCTCCTCCCCTTTACCGGAGTTACTTCTCCATCGAGAAGTAGCTTCCCCTCCCCCTTCCCGAGCTCCGCACCCCAATCCATCTCGGGATTGCTCCGCGCAGTTCTGCGGGCTGAGGAAAGGCGGCGTCTCTTGACTGGCATGGATTCAGTATTTTAATTCATCTACTACTTACGTGAGCGGTGGCCCGAGAAGAGCGCGAGACTCAGTGCGGCGAGCAGAGCAGAACTCGGCTCAGGAACGGCAGATGCAGCAGCGGCAAAGGCCGAATTATGATCGATCGCAGCCCAGACCTGATCAGTCTCCTGATCGACTCCCCAAGCGCCAAGTTCGGGATCCACAAGGCCATTATCAGCGAGGTAGTCTAGGTAGCTTCCATCAAAACGCCGCGAGCTGAGGTAGCTCCCGATTGTTTCAGAGCCACCGGAAGTCGTCACCATTTCACCAAGGAGATCGAGGGTGAGGATATCCGAATTACCGAGAACCGCATTGATCCAAGCAACCTTCGTCTCACCGGCATCATCGTAATCGGTCTGCCAGAGGAGCTGCGCTCCCGCTTCATCCAAGATATTGGAAGGATCGTAGTTGATCTCAAGCACATGGAGGGTGCCATCGAGACCGTCAAGATTCACAACATCACTAGCGAACTCCGCTCTCCCATTATTACCAAGATAGATTCCGGCAAGTGAAGCAGTGTTCTCCGCGCTACTCTCCAAGGCATCAACAGTGGCGGCATCCGCGCTATCCAGACTCTCGAAGGTAAGAGTGATCGTGGTGTCTGCGCCGAGAGCAGCCGAGTCGAGCAAAGTCGTTTGGGTGCCGGTCGCAAAGCGTGTCGATGTATTTCCAGCTTCATTCGAGAGACCGAAGCTCTGCTCGCCGAGATCACTTCCGCTCGCCGCGATCGCGGTGCCAGTCGAAGCTGCCGGAGCATCAAAACGAGCCTCTAGAGGCACCGAAATCACGCTTGAATTGGACAGGGCGAAATTGAAAACATTTGTCCCCGTAATTCCAGCCGCATTCATGATCGCACTTGTATCAGTGACTTCTTGTGTCGTGACATCGAGCTGTGCCCGCGAGACCCGATCCAGAGAACCTGCTACCGGAGTCGAAGTATCACCATCAAACGAAACAGTGAGACTGCGCGACTGACCATGCCCAATTGAGGCATCCCCTCCAGAAAGGGCGACCTCGAACTCAAGGTTATCCGTGCCTGAGATCTCGACCTGAGAAAGATTAGTCGTCTTTTGATAAATACCAGATCCGTCATCTGTAATGATGAGGCTATCGCCTGGGGCTAATGAGCTGTCCTCTCCCCCACTTCGAGTGAAAGTGGCGGCAGCATCAGCGACAGCGACCAGCTTCGTATTAAAGGAAGCATGCGCACCTGCCACACTCTCACCAGCGAGCCCCTCAGGAGTCGCGATCACGATCTGAGTTCCTAATTGATGGAGACCTGCTTCGTAGACATCCGAGGTAGAGACCAGCGTGTCACCTGCGGTAATCCCGATACTGGTATGTGTCTCGGTGCTATACCGCTGATCGACCCGGTGGTTATTAAATGTCCGAGTCCCCGACACGCCGACATTCTCGATCACGAGTAAGTCTGGAGCAACAAGCTCGTTATTCTCGACGTTATTCCAAGTATAACCCAGCTCAAGATTACTCTGGACGCTCTCACCAATGAGTCCTTCTCCCGTGATTGCCGCAGCACCATTGACAAGCAAAGTCTGACGTCCTTGCGTGGCTGTCGTTAGTGTGAAATCCCCAGCAATAGTAACCTCAGCAGTTGAGCTCGCTGAATTAAAATCCACGATCCCGCTACGGGTCACATTGAGACCCGATACCGATGAGTCAGCGATATCCCCCAAGGTTAATCGAGTGGCATGATCATCACCGCCACTGGTCTGCAGCGTCACGGTATCAGTTTGATTAATCGAAACATCAGGCGCACCGACCATCCGGCGGCCAAGGTCTACGGTGCCACCGTGAATGCTGCGATTACTGACAGCGGTTCCGGAAATATCCAGCGAAACTCCCGAGAGATCAAGACTACTGCCGAGAGCAGAAGCCTCCCCTGTGATCAATGGATCGATTCGTTCGTTGGCAAGAATCCCAGCCCCTCGTGCAAGCTCGAAATCCGAGCGAACACCTGTCACCGGATCGATGAAGGCGCGCTCAGAAAGAATGGTTGGCTGTGCCGTTTCGACAAGTTCCTGACTGTGGATAAAATCATCCGAGGAGGTGCTGACCGTATCGGGGCGACTCCAGACACGGCTGACTCCTGGAAGTCTATCCCAGCCCGACCGATCTTCTTCGGTAAAAGTAAGAGACCCTCCGAAGACATTCCCATAGTTCGCAGAAGTTTTCCATGCACCACCGAAGTCTTGGCGGCTTGCGCCGGTGGCATCAGTATAATCACTCTCGCCTGCACCAGGGAGAGTAAAGCCGCTGATATGATAGCTCCCGGTCGGCCCATAGTAGGCGATCTGGAGATCGTGATTCTGGCCCGCAGCATCAAAGGTAAAGTCCGAGCCAGAGGTAAGACGCAATCCATTGCTGAACTGAGCATAGCCACCGGAGTGGATTGAAATATCAGTGCCTTGCGCTCCAGTGAGCGATCCGCCATCAAGCGTGACGGAACCGATGGACTGAAGCCCAGCAATATGACGCCCAGCATCGATCGTCTGCGACCCGGTGAGGAGGCGATTCTCAACAATCCCGATATTCATCGAGGCGGTCACTGGACTGGAAATCCCAGCGTAATTCCCCTCCAGCCCGAAGCTGACAGAAGTGCCGGAGGCCGCCCCCGAGAGATCAGGATTAGCGAAAAGATTCCCCGAAGCATTAGCCAAGACACTGGAGCCAGCCCAGGGAGTTCCACTCGCCAAAGAGACAATATTTGCTCCAGCAAGAAGAGGGTCAGGCTGGACAAGCTGCACCAGCGATCCGGCAGAACCGGCGGTGAGGCTCCAATCCACCGAGATATCACTCCCGGTGGTATTCGTGACGCCGAAGGCGAGTGGATCACTTAAGGCTGCTCCCGCGACTGCCCGAATATCGCTCGGAGCTGTAAGAGAAATATCTTGAGCGAGGACTGCGCCGCTCCCGACGGCGGAAAGAGCTGCGATGACGCGAGCGAGATGAGAGAGCGATCCCCT
>JALZVD010000285.1 GCA_023300205.1 Akkermansiaceae bacterium
CGTGCCTGGGAGTGGCGGAGTGGTGAAGAATTGGTTAAGGTCGCTTGCGGGAGCTGATGACTGATCCGAGGCGATCTGGTAGTAGTATTTGGTGGCGGGACTAAGGCCAGTGAGGGTGGAGCTTTGGTCAGTGATACTCTGGCCTGGGGCAAGAGTGAAGGAGAAGGGCGTGGAGCTGGCGGTGGCAGATATCACGCGGTCGAGATTTGCAGGATCGGTCCCGTAGACGAGGAATTGATCGACAGGGTCTCGGGTTCGCCAGTTGATGGTCATGGCTGAGGGGGATGCCTTTTGGAGGAAAGGCTGCCGCACGAGTTGTGGGAGGATTTCAAAGGTTCCTACTGTGATAGCGGTTTCACCAGACTGGGTGGTTGCGTGGATTTCGTAGGTGTAAGTCCCTCCTTCGGTGAGGTTTTCTAGAGTGGTGAGGTTGTTGGTTCTGAGGTCAGTGCTGTCGATGACCTGGCTTGGAGAGGTCGGGTTCAGGCCGTAGCTGAGGCGGTATGATGTTAGCTCGGAGCTTTCCCAGGAGAGTTCAACTTGGCTGCTAGATAAGTGGGTGACTACGGGGGGAGTGATTTGGAGTCCGATGGGAATGCCGGAGAGTTCAAATTCGCCAATGAGGGGGGAATCGAGATCGAAGCGGAAGGGATGAAGCGAGATGGCGAGGGTGTTTGTCCCTGAAGCAAGAGTGACCGACCCTGGTAGTTCCTGGGTGAAATTCGTGTCGCTGTTGCTGCCATTGCTGCTGAAGGTGGCAAGTGACCAAGAGCCGTGGGAGATATTTGGGTTTGTAAGGTTGGTGAGGCCGGGGGAGAGTATGAGTTCTCCGTTTAGGAAGACGGAGCATCCTTGGCTATAGTTGGCGTTAAAAGTGAGGGATTGATATCCGGTTTCTCCTCCGTCGATTTCCTTGAGAAGCCAGACTGGGCGGATTCTTTGATTGATGCTCTGAAGTGCGGTCTGCCCGACTCGGAGGTGGCCTTGAGAGATGAAGGGGGCGGTCTGATTTGGGATGAAAGCGGGACCATTGTAGGAGGATGGGGTGTGCCAGGTATCGGTGAAGTCGGGGTCGGAAATGGCCGGGTCGGTGAAGGCTCCGTCGATGATGTTTTCTAAGAGGAGCCAATCCGTGCTTTGGCGGGAGAGGATGATTTGATCTTGGGTAAGGAAGCTGGAAATGACTGGGGGGGTGAAGGAATTACCTTCGGCATCAAGGACTTCGGCATAATAGATGGTAGCGGGGGTGAGGTCAGTGAGAGTGGAGGTGTGGTAGATACGGTCACCGGGGATTGCGATGAGAGTGTCGAGAGAAGCCGGAGAGAGTCCCCAGCGGAGTTGGCTGGCTTGGGCGGTGGGAGTGGACCAAGCCAGATCGAGCGAGCTTGCGGTCGTCGAGAGCGCGAAGGGAGGGGGCGGGGTGTTCGTCAATGGCAGTCCGGAGAGTTCGAGGTCGAAGGTAAGTAGACCAAAGCTAGGTGGGGAATGAAGTTGAATGGCGAGGAGATTGGGGCCTGGAGGAAGGACGAGATCGGGGGAAGGTAGGAATGAAGAGGGAGAGAAAGAATCACCTCGTTGCGCCCAGATTGCTTGGCTGTTGGCTCGGCCGACGGTGTCGCCAATTTTATGACCGTTGAGGAAGATGGTGAGTGGGATGCGGTCTGATAGTAAAAACTGAAGTTGATGATAGCCTGTTAAGCCGCCATCGATTTCCCTCAAGAACCAGATCGGTCCTGAATGCGGGGTGATGGTGCCTGGTGGGGAGTAGTTGCTTGCAGGTCCGAAGGGGGCGGGCAGGAGCGGGCTAAAGGCGGGCCCATCGTAGGTAGTATTACCGGGGTAGGAGCCGAGGCTTTGGGTTGACCAAGTTTCGTAGAAGTCAGGGTCCAGGAGAGCGGGGTCGATGGATCTTTCAATTTCGGGGTCTCGTGGCAAGAGGTGGGACCATTGGCTGGCGAAGGGGATGAGTGTTTCCTGTCCTCCGACAAAGCTGTTGATGGAGGGAGGCTCGAAAGAGGAGCCGTCTGCCTTGAGGATTTCATAATAGACGCGCTGGCCGGGGATGGCACGAGGAATGGTAACGAAGTGAAGGTTGCTCGGATCGGGGAGAGAGAGGGTATTTGTCAATTCGGTCCGACTGCTGCCGTAGCGAAGAAGGCTGGAGGTAGGAGTGGCGGTGAACCACTGGATTAAGTTTCCAGATTCGGTTGTCACGGGATCTCCGAGAGAGAACGTGTCTGATGATCCAGAGACACCAGTCAGGGCCATATCGAAATTTAGGTTAAAGTCGTTTTGGTCGAAGGCGTGAAGTGAGATGGCGAGGATGTTTTTTCCGGGCACCAGGATCTCGGGTGCAAAGATAGGCGGGGTGTTACGGGGCAGGAAGGGTTGGTCTGTCTCGTAGAGGTCCCAGGCGCTTCCTGACTCTGGGCTTCTAAGATTGTCGATGACAAGACGCCCATTGAGGTAGAGTCGGTAGGACCGGAGGTGTGAGATGTCGAAGTCAAGAGATGAGGTTCCTTTCGGCGGACCTGTGACTTCCCTAACGAGATAGATTGCTCCACTGCGGTCTGCTCCGGGGTTTGCAAGGACAGTGCCGCCGGTGCCTCCCGAAGTTCGGATGGGCGTCGTCTGGTTTGGAGTGAAGGTGGGGCCATCGTAAATACTACTCGCCATGCCGAGGGTCATCCAAGTTGAGTTGAAATCGGGGTCAGCAAGCGCCGGGTCGGTCCCCAGCCCTTCGCTATCTAGGGAGTGTAGAATCTGCCAGTCAGAAGCGGATTGTGCGACGAAGGTGGGATCGGGCGTGGTGAAGGTTCCCGTGATAGGTTCAGAGAACGGAGATCCATCGCCGCGGCGGACCTCATAATGATAGGTGGAGCTTCCTTTTAGGTTAGAGAGTTCAAATTGGTGGAAAACACGATCGCCTGGGATTTCGAAACTCTCAAGGGAACTCGGGTTTGTTCCAAGATGGATGAGGGAGGGTTGAAGAGTGCCCGTGAGGTAGCTGACACGAAAGGTGGTTCCGGAAATGTCTTCCTGAAAATCACGGATCTCGGGGAGTTGTCGTTTCGCCCCTTTTAACTCGAGTGAAAATCCCAAGGCGGCATCATCGCCCTCTCCTGTATGAACTGAAACGGCGAGGAGGTTCGGGCCTGGGTTTAGAACGGGTTTGGCGTTTTCGCGGAAGTAAAGTGTTTCGGTGTATGTTCCAAGAAGTCCGATGGTGTTGGAATTCCATAAATCGTTGTATGGCGCGAAATCAGTTTCTGCGATTAATTCTCCATTCAGGTAGAAGAAGCACCCTTCCTGAGATGTGACTTCAAATTCTAGATCACTGAAGCCATCGACGCCGCCATCGATTGTTCTGAGTAGCCAGAGGGTGTGTCCTTCACCTCCTGTGGGAGAAGCGAGTTCGGTTCCCGCATTGGGGAAGTCAGCAGCAGCTCCGTAGTGAATCGGAGTGGAGGCAGGCAAAAAAGGAGGTCCGTCGTAAGCAGTCGCCTGAAAAGGAGGGGTTCCGAATCCGGCAGGGGTGTGGGAGAACCAAGCCTCATTGAAGTCAGGGTCAGAGAGTGCGGGGTCGATGTCGTTTCCTTCTGAATCGCGGACGAGTAGGGAGTGCCAGTCAGTGTCATGCCGATCCAAAATGGTTAGTTTGGGTGTTGTGAGAGACTCTGAAGTAAAGAATTGAAGCTGGTTGTTACTCCCTTCCCAGACTTCAAGGTCTGGAGTGAGTATTTCGTATCGAAAAGTGGTTCCGGCAGGGAGCTCTCGAGTGAAGTAGTGATTGCGGAGTGAGACATCGTTCTCGAAGACTTGAGTCGAGCCTTCCGTAAGATTGGTGATTCTAACGAGAGTTTTCTGAGGGTCAGGTGTCGCCCAGCGCAGGTGGAGGCGGTTGCCAATGAGGTTTCTGAGAGGTGGGGTTATTGTCGGAAGGCCGGGCTCGCCGGAGAATTCAAGCTTTAGGCCAAAGTCTTCAGTTTCTGTGGGAACACGGGCGACAACGACTGTGATCAAATTTGGCCCAGGGCGGAGCGTTAGGAGCTGTGGGAATGGAAGATGGAAAAGTTCTTCAAAGGTGACCCCATCACCCGGCGATTCGGCCATGAAATTGGCACCGGTGGTGCGTAGGGCATTTGGAGTGGCTGAAACAGGTTTACCGTTGATGAAAATTTGCGCTCCATCACGGGCTAGTCCTGTAAAGATCAGGTTTTGATAGCCGAATTCGCCACCATCTACGACCTTCATGAAGTAGGATGTATTCCAAGTGGCATCGTCGGGAAGATCGAGTGAGGTGCCGGTGGGGATGCCGGGGACGGTTCCGGCGAAAAATGGCGCTTGTTGGTCGGTGATGAAAGCTGGGCCATCGTAGGTGAGCGGGCTGAAGTAGTCTCCGAAGCTTTGATCTTGCCAGGTGTCAAAGAAGTCGGGGTCTCCGATGAGTGGGTCAACTTGTTGATTGTTTTCGTCCAAAGACCGGGCGTAGGCCCAGCCGGTGGAGTCAGTAGAAAGGAGAACCTGCCGTTGTGCGAAGGAGGGGGTGATGAGAAGAAGGAAGAAGATGAAGAGAGATTTCATTTACAAAGGGAGGCTTGGATCTTGGAGGCGAGAGTTTGGAGGTCCTGATTCTTTTGAAGGCGGGACGGAAGTTGTTGGTAGGCTTTGAGGCCGGCGGCGAGGGCTTGGGAGGAGTGGGCTTGGTGGTGGTGTTTTTCCCAGATGAGGGCTTCCTCATACTTGAGTTTCACGAGGAGGTTGGGGTAGAGAAGGCTGAGGGTTTGAAATACTTTTTCAGCTCCGTCGATGTCTTGTTGGGATAGGAGTGCTTGGGCGCGAAGTTGATGGAGCTGAATTGATTTGGGGGAATGATCGAGGCCGGCGGTGAGGAATTTAAGAAGGGTTTCTTTGTCGTCCGCAGCGAGGGCCGCGGATGCGGCCAGTTGGTAGTCGTGCATGACTGGGGCAGCGGCGTTTTTAAGATAGATTTGCCAATGCGGGAGGGCGTCAGCGGGAGATGAGAGGAGGGCCTTTTCGCGGAAAGCGAGAGGGGTGGGGGCTTGTTCGATTTTGAAGTAGGTTGCGAGCGCTTGCGAAGCGAGGGTGGGTTGGCCGGCTTTACGATGGAAGCGGGCGAGTTTCAGGAAGGCGGGAGGAAAGGGCGGTTTGATTTGAGTAGCCTGATTGAAATCATTCAGGGCGGCGGCGGGGTCACGATGGCTTTTGTGGAGGTCTGCGCGGTCCAGCCAGAGTTGGGGGTTGTCTGGGGTCTCTGTGATCTTGGCGGAAATTTCTGCGATCTGTTCGTCCAGTGCGCCGTGGCCAAGGAGGAGGTTGGCCTGGAGAAGGAAGAATATCAATAGTCGCACT
>JALZVD010000286.1 GCA_023300205.1 Akkermansiaceae bacterium
ATCAACTTGGGCCGCTTCTGAGCATCATCACGTTCATGCTGAACAGCCTCAGGCACCAGATCTATATTCAACTTAGATTGATCCAAGGAACGAAGACCAAGTCCAATAATCTCTCCTAACTGATGAGCCTCGATAGAAACTTTATCCACATCAACCCCTTGTCCTACAGAAACTCGCTTAAGCGGATTGAAGAACTCAACCGGCAAACGCAGTTTCTCTTGGAAGAAATCCGTGATCATTGGTAGATTCGCTCCCCCACCTGCTAAGAAAACACGCTTTGGTGCTGAACCATCATGCTGGCTTCGGAAAAAATTAGTTGTCCGCGCTATCTCCGCAGGCATTCTATTCAAGGCCGTCCGGATACAGCTACCCAGAGCTGCAGTTAAATCGTCAAGTTGCGAGGTATGTCGCGCATCAAGAGCTACCAACCCATTACTACACTTCTGAGACTCAGCCTCGATAAATGGCACATTGTATTCCTTGGCAATCGCCGAAGTCAAAGTCGCACCACCAATAGCAATCGTTCTCGTGAACACCTTATTCCCATCAACATAGACCAGATTACTCGTACGCGCACCAATATCAATCATCAGCGCA
Source organism: Akkermansiaceae bacterium (assembly GCA_023300205.1). Classification (GTDB taxonomy): domain Bacteria; phylum Verrucomicrobiota; class Verrucomicrobiia; order Verrucomicrobiales; family Akkermansiaceae; genus Rubritalea. Next base: position 598 of record JALZVD010000286.1, read on the forward strand.
GGTTCCGTAAGGTCTCCATAATTATAAACAAAGGCATTCGCTAATGCCATAGGTGACGCATCCACAAGACCCGTAGTAAGATCCCCATCCTTCACACAATCATTGATATCATCAAGAGCATCAGCCTTGATCGCTACCAAAACTACTTCTTGTTGACCTGCTTCAGAATTCAATAACTGCCAATCCCAAACCACCTCATTAATAGGAAACGGAACATGCTGCTGCGCCTCAAAGGCAACCAACTGTTCAATATCATCACTATCCAAGGAAGGCAACTTCACGAACCTCGTGAAAACTGATTGCCCTGATATCGCATAGCTCACCGTTTGCTTAGATAATCCAAGCTTACTCACTAACTCAGCCACCGCGATACGGATCTGAGGAAGACGAGTCATCTCTGCGGCAGGATCTGCTAGAATCGTTGATGATTCATATTTTTTAAGAATAAGCCCCCCATTGCTAGAAGGTGCTAGTAATCCCATCGTCACGCGCTGTGAACCTATATTTAAAGCTACTATCGACTGTGAATCAGCCATATTTATTTTTATGTGTTAGATTTAAGTGAAATTTGTGAGTCGCTAAAGAACAAAGCTAACGACTGGCATCATTAAGTAGAATACTATTTTTCCTCCTCAAGCTCAGCATAACGACTATACCATAGAATTTTGAACGGGGTCTCATCCTTATTTAGAAGAGGTATTTTATCATAACGAGAAAGACTACCACTAGTCCACCATCCAGCTTTCTTATCCATTGTGAAATAACCCTTCTTACTATCTACAGGTTCCTGCCCATCTACAATAATCTGACCTCCTACATCATTGATATCGCTTTTAGAAATTCGGTCTCCTCCAGTCAATCGCTTGAGAGAGTTTGGTGACAAGTAGACTGAAACATATATATCTTCACCAATAGGAACATTCACATGAGTAACCTCCTTCTCTAACATGATAAAACCCTTACCTCCCTTGTCAGGGTTTTTAGCCGCTATATGCCATTTGACAGTCATCTTATCCGCAAACAGTTTATCCTTATCTTTAGCTTCTAACTTAATCTTCATCTCCACTTCCATCCAGTCCTTAGGCTTGAAGTTTTTCTTAGCTGAATCACCCCCAAGATCAGGAGATGTTATCTCTGCTATTTCAGGTTTATCCATTTCCACCTTGTATTGAGCCATAGCAAAGGACGAAGGCAGAACCACCATAAGTAGAGCTGACAATAGGAATGTGAGTTTGTTAATGTTCATAATAGAAATAGATTATGATTAAACTAACGAACCCATTGAAGGTTTGGCGAGAATAAACGTGATAAAAATCATGATTTTTTACGTAGCTGAACCTCATTCTTTACACAAGAACATCATAGTCCGCTGTATACAAAGCACATTATGATAATTCACAAGCCCCTTCCGTTCATCACATTTATGAATCACTCTATTTAACTCTTCAGAAACATTCACACTTTCAGATCTCATAAATTATTTTCAAGCATACATTATACATAACTTTACGCTTCCATCTCTAACCATTTTTCTCTTCACTCCACCTATGGCAAAACAACCTAAGAATGCGATCTCTCCAACTCGTTCCGAAGACTTTCCAGAATGGTACCAGCAAGTCATCAAAGCAGCGGACATGGCAGAGAACTCTGAAACCCGCGGATGCATGGTGATCAAGCCATGGGGCTATGCACTATGGGAAAACATCCAGCAGCAGCTCGATAAATATTTCAAGCAAACCGGCCACCAGAACGCATACTTCCCACTCCTCATCCCTCTCGCCTACCTTGAGAAAGAAGCTCAGCACGCAGAAGGTTTTGCTACTGAATGCGCCGTAGTCACGCACCATCGCCTAGAAGCACAAAAACAAGAGGACGGAAGCACTAAAATGATCCCAGCCGGCAAGCTCACCGAGCCTTACGTCATCCGCCCCACATCAGAAACCATCATCGGAGCCGCATTCTCTCGCTGGACCACTTCCTACCGCGACCTCCCACTACTCATTAACCAGTGGGCAAATGTCATGCGCTGGGAAATGCGCACCCGCTTATTCCTCCGTACCGCAGAATTCCTCTGGCAAGAAGGCCACACCGCACATGAAACTAAAGAAGAAGCCATCCAAGAAACTCGTCTAATGCATAAGATCTACGCAGACTTCATCACCAAGCATCTCGCCATCCCTGTTATCCCCGGAGAGAAATCAGAAGTCGAGAGATTCCCCGGTGCAGACATGACTCTTACAGTAGAAGCCATGGTCCAAGATAAAAAAGCCATCCAGGCAGGCACATCCCACTTCCTAGGTCAAAATTTCTCTAAAGCCCAAGACATATCATTCACAGGAAGAGACAACACCCAGCAACACGCATGGACTACCTCATGGGGGGTCTCCACGCGCCTCATCGGCACACTCATCATGGCACACTCAGATGATGACGGACTCATCTGCCCCCCACGTGTTGCATCACAGCAAGTCATTATCATACCAGTCACTCCTAAAGAAGAATCACGGGATGCCATTATCGATGCCTGTGAAGCTCTCGCCACTACACTGCGTCACAAAGAATTCCAGGGTGAGCCACTCCGCGTCCACGTAGACAAGCGTGACTTCGCAGGAGGAGCCAAGAAATGGGAATGGGTTAAGAAAGGCGCACCCATCCGCATCGAAATTGGACCTCGTGACCTAGAATCTAGAAAAGTCTGCATGCAACGCAGAGATGAAGATCCATTTGAAAAACACTTCATGGACAAAGAAGAATTCATGCGTGACTGCACCGACACACTCCAGGAAATCCAAAACGAATTACTCCGCCGCGCCACAGAACTCCGGGACTCTAACATCTCCGACTGCTCCGACCTAAACGAATTCGAAAAACACTGGTCAACAAGCGATCAACCAGGCTGGCTAACCACACCATGGACAGGCAGTAATGATGATGAAGAAGCTCTAAGCAAGAAGCACAAAATCGC
>JALZVD010000287.1 GCA_023300205.1 Akkermansiaceae bacterium
CTACAGGATATAATAAATTAGCCGCAAGGATTTCTCCAAGCGGCTGATTGTTAAGTATTGTATTTCTAGTCTTAAGCTAGGTTGCTTTCGTTACGCTGCGTTTTTCTTAGCAAGCGCGGCTTTAGCAAGTTCTACGATTGCGTTAAATGCAGAAATATCGTTGACAGCGAGGTCAGCGAGGATCTTGCGATCCACATCGATACTAGCTGCTTTCACGCCTTCCATGAAGCGAGAGTAAGTGATCTCCTGTGCACGAGATGCAGCGGAAATACGCTGAATCCAGAGGCGACGGAATTGTCCCTTACGCTTTTTGCGGTCACGGTATTCGTATTGACGTGCTTTAATAACAGCGTCTTTCGCGTAGCGGTATAGCTTTGAACGGAAACCACGGAATCCCTTCGCACGGAGAAGTATTCTCTTGCGACGAGCACGTGATGCCGGACTGTTTGTTGCTCTTGGCATTGTTCTATTTTTTCTTTAACAGATTGTTTAATCCTATCTCCCACAGTCTCATCTGTTGTATTCCAGCTGAGCTGAAAAGGCTGTGTAGAGTCTACTCGAACTGCGAGTAGGGGTGCTTGGTCAATATTGCCTAGCTTCTTAGTTGCTGCATTAGTAAACTACGAATAAACCTAGTGGAAAGGAAGTGATTCCTTAATTCTTGGAGTATCTGCTTTTGAAGCAAGACAAGCCTTCCCGAGGGAACGCTTACGCTTTGAACTCTTCTTTTGAAGAAGGTGGCGTTTGCCTTGCTTGCGGCGGAGTAGTTTACCAGTACCAGTCACTTTGAAACGTTTAGCTACTGACTTACGTGTCTTGGCTTTACCTGATTTTCTGGCCATCGAAGGCGGAAGCTAGACAGATAGCTCCACAAATCAAGACAAATATGGTTCATTGACATAATTTTAGCATTTTTTTTGAGAATTGAGTTGTGATCTGACGTTTCAGGGTGTTGCCTACAGCCACTATGAGCGATATTTCTGACATAAAGATAAGCATGAAGACCTCGAAAGGTGAGCTAACAATCACAATGTTTGCCAATGATGCACAAGTAACTTGCGCTAACTTCCTGAACCTCGTATCCCGTGGATACTACGATGGGTTAAAATTCCACCGCGTTATTCCTGATTTCATGGTTCAAGGTGGAGACCCTACAGGCACAGGCACTGGTGGACCAGGTTACAAATTTGAATGTGAGTGTAAGCCTTGGCTGAAACATGAGAAGCCCGGGATTCTCTCTATGGCAAATGCGGGACCAAACACCAATGGCTCACAGTTCTTCATTACACACGTCGCAACACCATGGCTAGACGGTAAACACACTGTTTTTGGAGCGGTTACTGACGGGATTGATGTTGTAAATGCAATCGCAGGAGGAGACACAATAGAAAGTGTTACCATTCTAGACAGCACCGAAGACCTTTTTGCAGCTCAAGCTGACCGCATCTCGGACTGGAATAAAGCTCTCAATTAAAGACGGAGTAAGTATTAGTATTTGATGGCTTTAATAGCCGTTATTGACGCTTGCGATAACATCAAACTAATCTAGCTTGTTTCACTTACTTAAACATTGATTTAAATTCACACTTATGAAATTCTTCACCTCTGTATGCATGGCCATAACTATAACCGCATCTAGTTTAATAGCTAGCGAAACACCAGCCATTCTAGCTCAATATTTAGAACCAAATAAAATAGTAAAAGGAGAAGTTGTAAAGCTAGACATACCTACTGAATTCTTGAAGTTCAGAGAACTATTAAAACAAGCTCAAGAGTCTGATCCTGAGTGGTTTAAAAAGCACCAGGCTAATGCTGGTAAAGAAAATCCAATCCCGCCTTTTGACGCTAAATTAGGAATAACTAAAACTGAATATGACGCGTATGTAGCTCTCTGGGAAAAACGAACTTACAAGCGCGTAGATGGAGGAGAGGTTCATGTAATGCTCCAAAAAGAGACTGTAGATGAATGGGTGATTAACGTCTCAGGTAAAGGGATGCCTGTATCGCTTCTTAAATATATAGTATCTAAAGATCAGTTTAAATCAAGTAACGGGACTCTAGTTAGGATAGAAGACATTAAATCGCCAAAAGAAAGTATCTATCGTGAATGGAATGGCCAAGAATGGAGGTATTTTAACGATGGCGACCTTGTGAAAACAAAGGAAAATATAGCGATTGGCAGGACAGGTGACGGTAGATACGGTCTGCTAATATACTCACTCCAGGAATTATCAGGAAAAGGCAGTCCGCTAGCGGACGACCTTCTCATGATAAGATTTGTCCCGAAGAAATTGAAGAAATAAGTTAGTTAAGACTTCAATAGAGTGCTAGATTCATTAAATACAGCTATAGAAAAAACAAAGCCTAATGGTAAATTCAGGTGGCGTAAATATATAATCTTGTTGCTTGGCATTCTTACCGTAGGCTACTTGTTACTACTCCTGGTGATGAATACATCATGGGGAAAGAATAAACTCATTAGCCCACTAAATAGTAAAACTAAATGCGAATGGAGGGTAGGCCGCATTCTTTGGAATCCGTTTGGCAATATAGAGTTCAATAATCTCCAAACAAAAATGGGAGGAGGGGGGATCATGATTAACTCTCTTAATCTCTCACCGTCATGGCGCGATTTATACTCGAGAAAATTAAAAATAACAGAAGCCTCAATAGAGGCAGTAGAAATCGATCTCGATCTAAATTGGCTCAAAAAACACACGCAAAATGTCATTCAGCCTTCCGATACAGAGCATCCTAAACCCCATATAATTAAAACCCAGAAAACCAAGCCAAAAAAGGGTCGCACGAATACAAACCCTACTGGTAAACCTATAGCTAAACCGAGTCAAGGGAAGCCCACTAAGCCAATCGTCAAAGAGATTCCTAAAGTTGATAGCAGACCGAACCGCTGGTTAAATATTAAAAAAATGAACCTAACCCTAAGAAATGATGGGTTGATCATCGGTAAAATAGCCGATATTACCGCTTCAATCCCTTATTTTGGAAAACCCGCCGAAGGCTCTATTCAATGGGAGTTTGAGAATGATAAGCATACACACAAAATGCAGTGGGATGGCAGACAGGTTACAATGAAAGAAGAAAAGGGTAAGCTAATGAACCTAGATTATCAATGGAAAGTGCTCTTCCAAAGAAACCATTCAAGTATCCCTTTTGCACTATTCGCAAATTTACCACAACAGAGTTTAAACTATTCCCTTGATTATCCTAACTTACATTTAAGGGTCTCCGCAGACGAACTAATGGGTGTGATTACTATGAATGGTGATCTTAAAAATCCAAACACTTGGCGAGGATTACTAAATATAGTATCTAATAATCTACGCATATCAGAAACTCAAAAAACGCATAAAGAAATTGAATTCGACAAGGCCACCTTCACTGGATCTATGGGGCAGGGTAGGCTTCATATACCTTTAGCAGAAGCTATAGGCCACAAGACCTCTATCCTGGCAAACGGAGTGATTCAGAAAAACCTCTACAGTTATGGCGTTATTCGACTGATTGCTAACAAAGAGGCCGAGAGATTTTATGAGAGAGCCTACCACGGTTCAAAATTCATTACAATAGATGAACATCGACACAATTTACTTACCCCGCTAGATACACCTGACCGAAAATACTGCGATTTCCACATTGATGGTATATTAACTAATCTAGAACTATGTCACAACCGAGGGAAAAGTTGGAAGCTGCTCAGAAAGATTTTGCAGGACTTGCTCGAGTTTAAAAATGATGAGTTAAATGAGGACGGTTTGCTTGAGACTAAATTTTGATGAATAAAATAGATTTTCACCCCTTGTGACACAAGCAACCAACTAAAAATCAGTCTAATACATCGGGATAACTACCTAAGATTTTCACCATTGAACAGTATTCAGAAAGGTTTTCTATGCCTACTGCTACTCGTTCATCCTCACAATGTCCTGCGAGGTCGACATAGAAATTGTATTCCCAATTACGTTGCTTTGAGGGCCTGGACTCAATCTTAGACATATTCACCTCGATTGAATCAAAGATCTGTAGAGCTTTGACAAGCGAACCAGGTTGATCCTTCGTGCTAAACAAGAGTGAAGTTCGATCTTTGCCAGTAGGCGGGCAAGTTTTTTCACCAATTACCAGGAATCGCGTCGTATTTGTAGCTCTATCCTGTATACATTCATCAAGCATCTCTAAACCATGCATTTTCGCAGCAAGAGGTCCACCCATAGCGGCTGCCCCATCCGCTTCATATTTCTTAGCCAAGAACGCTGCTTTAGTAGTTGATGAAACCTCAACTAGATCAGCCTTCGGAAAATGAGTAAGAATCCAGTTCCTGCATTGCCCAAATACTTGGGGGTGCGAATAAAGCGTTTTAATATCTTCACGCGGAATGCAAGCCATTAGACCATTTTCAATTCGAAGTAGGATCTGAGCGCATATTTTAAGAGGGGAGTCGACAAAAAGATCTAGTGTATGTGAAACGGCTCCTTCCGTAGAGTTCTCAATAGGAACTACGCCATAGTCAGCTTTTCGGCGTGCAACTTGATCAAAAACCTCAGCAAAATTAGATTGTGCGGAATACTCCACAGAGTGTCCAAATTTCTTAATCGCGGCTTGATGCGTCCAAGTGCC